>JBDLIP010000022.1 GCA_039714795.1 Pseudomonadota bacterium
TTGGAAGAAATTGGTCGTTTCCGATCGACCAGCGGATCATTATCCAGAGAAACCTGAAGATGTTGCCAAAACGCAGGAAGTAGACTTCCATATTAAGCTTGAGGGTACAAACGACATCCCCACCCTCAAACACCCAGAGATCTGCCTCACGGAGGCCATGACAAAATCAGATGGTACTGTCATGTTTGGCGATCCCGTTATGATTGATTTGGATGATCTGGTGATGGATCCGGATGATCCTAATAATGAGGATACCTATCGATTCTTGCTTAATGATACATTTATCGGGGATGGTATGGACGAATGGAATGATGGTGCTATGGTTGTCTCGGATGACGGCTATGCCAAGATCACCATTGATGATGCCAGCGAGAATCTAATTAAGATCATGCTAACCGATACTGGTGAAGACTTCTACAATTCCCTTAAAGCTGGGGAAGAATCAACGCCTGCAATTAATCAATGGTGGATTTATGCCTTTGATGAGGGCGGAAAACAATCAAATTTGATCGATCCCGGGTATAAGGTTGTGGGCCAAAACGACGCACCAACAGCTCGCGACAACATGTACATGGCAACCGAGGATGACTTCGAGGATGATGGCATTTATCTATCAGGTAATATCATCACTGATGATACCGGGGATGGTGCCGACTCCGATCCAGAAGGCGATATGTTGACTGTTACCGAACTAAAAGACGTCATGGAATTAAACGATCCCAATGGTGACTTAACAGTTGAGCTAACAGGTGACCTGGAGATTACGGTTACATTAGATCAAGATAACTTTGCTGTTTTGACTGTCATGACTGATGGGAGCCTTGAATTAGTCAGCGGTATGGGAGACACCTTTGGCGGCCTTAATAGTGGCGAAACTTACGAATTTAAGTTTGGTTACACCTTAGCCGATAATGGTGATCCTGTAAAAACAGATATGGCAGAGGTCAATATTAAGATCAAAGGCGAAGACGACCAATTCGACTTCGAGTTTAATGAACCAAGTAATTTGGTCTTATATCTGGATGATGATACCGATAACCAAGACGGCGAATATGATGTAAAGAAAATTAAATTTGAGGGAGGCGATCGCGATCTAATTGATACCAATATGGATAACACTATAACTTCAGATGAAATGTATACTTGGATTGATTCGCATTCCGCTGCACTTATGGGCAATACGGAATTGATAGCCTTTTCAATTAAGGATGGTAATTTGCCTCCACCTCTTCCTCCAGAAGATGGTGGGAATCAGGACATACTTGGTCCAGGTGAAGGACAACTTGTATTCCTTGACGGTTTAGGATTTGAAGTTACTGATCCTAGTGATCCGTTTACAATCGAAGATGATGTTATTTTTGATTCTGATGGAATGGGAGGATATACTTCAGATCAACTTGCTGATACCGTTCTCGACCCCGCTACTCAGGAGGGATCGGATATCCTAATGGATATGAGTATCGCTGCAAATACGATACCTGAAAACATGGCATAATAATTGATGAAAAACAAATTATTAAGGGTAGGGAAATTTCTTCCCTACCCTCTTTTTTCAGTCCACCTCCCAAAAAGGTTCTGTCGCATCTGTTGGAGACGCACATGAAATTTCTAAAAACGAGATTCCCCCGGACGCACTAAGCCATCTCTTGCCCTAATTGAACAGAAAAGCTCTGCGAATCATCACCACGTTGTCGGCCCAAAAGGCGTACTCCCAAATAGAAAAATGGTGTATCAAACAAAGCGATCATTGTTTTTATCATAAACATTGGCATGTGCAAATGCATACAAAGATCCCATGACAGTACATCGAGCAAAAATAGAGTGAAAAGGAATATCGTCGTGTCGATAAATTGCGCGGTTATGGTGCTAAGGTTATTTCGTGCCCATAACCATTTGTCTTGAGTTGCTTTTTTCACAAAATGGAATATTCGAATATCCACAAATTGTGAGCAAGAAAAAGCGACCATTGCCGCAAAAAATGTCGATGCGCTGACCAGAAACGCTTTATGGAACTCCTCGTTAGAGAGTATAGAGTGATCTGAAGCAGGAAACACAAGCACTCCAGCCGGGAATTCAACTTTTAATTTGACAAAGCACTAGAGGTTTTGATTTCACGAGAGTATATGGGGGTATTTTTTACTAACTTTCACCCTGGGCTTTGGAAAAGCCTGGCTCACCATTAAATTCTGTCATCTTTTCAACATGAACCCAGTTGTAACGCGTTCCAATTCGATTGAGTAGATCAATGATTACTGACTGCTCGAGGTTATCCTGGTTGGACTTGAGCATAAAGCGACAGCTAAAACAATCGCCCAAATCTGGGTGGTTGCCAGGATGGGGGTACACAATGACACCACGGCTTGAGATTAATTTAAGTTTAAAGTCCGAGCCTTCAAGTATCTGAGCAAGCTGCTGGCCAATGCTTTCGGGATCTTCTCGGGTTTCAATAAAGACATCAACCCCTACAACTCTTTGCTTTAATCTTTGAGGAAGTTCGGGGGTTTTGGGCATATTGATGGGTTGATAAGAGCGAGGACGGTATCCTTGCCAGCTTTTCCCCAGATTGTCGATAATGCGATCTGTAAACTCCGAAGTGGAAAGCGCTTGGCTATCATTTTGTTTGGCTAGATCTTGAGTAAAGGCTTTGTCATGGCCTAAGGTTCTCATCAAGGATTGTTCAAGTGCCGTTGCGTTTTCAAAGAGATCGAGATGACGCAGCAGCATGATGCCAGATAATAAGACAGCCGTAGGGTTAGCGATGTTTTTTCCTGCATACTTGGGAGCAGAGCCGTGCACGGCCTCAAAAATAGCAATATCATGCCCATAATTCGCACTTGGTGCTAGACCAAGTCCCCCCACGAGCCCAGAAGCTAGATCGCTTATGATATCTCCATTCATGTTTGTTGTGACAATAATATCAAAATTTTCTGGAAAGCGAACCATCTGATGAGCACAATTGTCGATAATGATGTGGTGAGCTTCAATTTCAGAGTAGTCAGGGGCTACCTCTTCAAAGGTCCGTTTCATCATCCCTTCCGTAAATTTCATGATATTGGCTTTGGTAGCGCAGTGGACCTTTTTCCGCTTTTCAGCCCGAGCGAGCTCGAAAGCAAAGCGAATAATTTTCTCGCAACCCTTGCGAGTGATAATTTTTAGACCCTCAGCCATTGATGCGGTTTGCATATATTCAACACCCGCATAGAGATCTTCAACATTTTCTCGCACAATAACCAGGTCAATGTTGCGTCCCTTAAATGGGGTTTCAACCCCTGGAAATTCCCGAACCGGCCTTACATTAGCAAAGGTTTCAAAGAGTTTACGCAAGGTTACGTTAGCACTTTTTTCCCCAAATCCAACTGGTGTTTCTAGAGGTCCCTTAAGGACAATGCGGGTTTGTCGTATTGAAGCAAGCGTTTCTTGGGGAACCCCTGACGCCAATCCTTTTTTAAAAACTTCAGCGCCAGCTTCGCAGGTTTGCCAGGTAATGGGGGCGCCGGTGGCTTCAATCATTTTTGTTGTTACATCAACGACCTCGGGTCCAATGCCATCGCCGCGAATCAGTGTGATGGGGATCATTTTTTTCATGGGTTTAACTACCTATGCTGAAGAGAAATTTCACTAGATTATAGCTGAATTTTTACTGGATCCCTAATGCGATTTTACCTGCTTCAGGACTGTTCAGTGAACAACTCTGCCCTGAACTGCACACTTGTACTTATATCTGCTCCCCAGGGCAGCTCCCAATAGTTAAGAACTGACCCCTATAGAGGCAAACGCGTCAGGTTCCAAGACCACTCGCCACAATATACCTCTCCACAACATTTTATTTTTTTATTTCGGCCTTAAAAAAATTGGATACCGGCTCACTCATTTTTCTAATCCATCCCCTTTAGATTCTGGGGGAAATAGCCTGTCACGGGTCAAGTCCGGAATAGCCTCCAGCATGACAGCTAGAGGGATTTCACGGAACAACCCTGAAGGGCCGAGAAAGGGATTTGAGTTTTCTGCTTGAATTTGATACAAAGTTCGTCTAGGATTATAGTTAAGGGTAGGCTTTTATGATGGAGACTTTCAGCAAAAGCTTTACGATGTGTAATCCTATTGTTGTAGGTTTAGGGAGGATTAATAGTGAGTAACTTTGATAGTTTTCAGACACCACAGGCTCTAAATGAGAGCTATGATGAAATAGATGTGTCTGAGGATGAAATACTGATGCATACTACGGGGCCTCTTGAAAATGCGGTTCAGATAGACTGTATGGTCAAGTGGTTTAATCCAATTAAGGGTTTTGGCTTTGTCGTGCCTAGGGGTGAGGACGAGGATATTTTTCTGCATTTTTCTGTTTTAGATGCAGCCGGTTACCAATACCTTGCACCGGGTGACGAAGTAACGTGCATGGTTGGAATGGGTCAAAAAGGACGCCAGGTCGGAAAAATAATGGATGTACAACCAGCACGTCAGGCGCCAGCGCAGTACCAAACAGGTCCGCGACCAATGCAACCGTTTGGTCCTGTAGAACAAGTTGACGGTGAGGTTAAGTGGTTTAACACCATTCGTGGCTTTGGTTTTGTAAGCCCTGATGAAGGAGGACGCGACGTTTTTGTGCATGCCTCGCTTTTGCGGCGTATTGGCCTGCAAAAGGTCTACCCAGGGCAGCGTGTACGCATGCAGGTCACCAGTTCAGATCGTGGACGTCAGGCCTGGACCCTTGAGTTGATTGGGTAATCCATATTGAATCGAATGGCAGGTGTTCAGTAAACGACATCCGTCGTCCTGAACGCTGATTTTCCAATTCGCGCGACTTACAGTCGCACGTTCGGAAAATCAGCTGCCTGTGCTGAACTTGATTCAGTATTCAGGATGACGGTCGTGTTGGTTTCACTGAAAAGCCCTACACACTTCGGTATATATCTTGACACTTAAATCATTTCTAGTGTACCTATTATGAGAGTAGAAATATCAAAGGGGGTGTAGCTCAGTTGGTTAGAGCGCTGGCCTGTCACGCCAGAGGCCGCGGGTTCAAGTCCCGTCACTCCCGCCATTTTCCGCTCTGCCATTGTCACTGAAAATTCAAAGACCTGGGGTCTTGGGCAAATGCCTTATAAACGCGCCGATCGGCTGCCGTCACATTCGAAGCTATTGGATCCAAAATTGTGGCTCTTAGGAATATCACCAACTCATTTACGCTCCGCTTATTGGTCTTACCGCTGAATAAGTGACCTAGGACAGGAATGTCTTGCAGGCCCGCAGGACCAACCTTTTCATTATCTGCTCGTTCTTCCATCAACCCGCCCATAATTACAACATCGCCTGAATTCGTTTGCAAAACCGTATCCAGCTCTCGCACCTGCACCTCAGGAATCAATGAAGTTTTCGTCTCCTGCGAGAGAATCCCAACAGCTGGATCCTCTTTTTCATTAATAACCCTTGAAATAGTGGGTCTCAAGCTCAAGGTCACACGGCCCGTTTTGGGGTGAAATGTTGGATGTACAATCATGACTAAACCAATGGGAACTGTTTGGATTTGGCTAGAGGCACGTTCAATATCATTTTTTTCATTTTCCCTCAGCTCACGACTGTAATTGATTTTGAAAAAAACCAAGTTAGTTGCAACTTTCAACACGGCGGACTGGTTGTTCATCACAGTCATTCTTGGGCTTGAAAGGGTTCTGACTGTTCCAAAACGATTTAGCACTCGAGCCAAAGCTGTGAGCGTTTGTCCCCCGCTACCAATGGTAAAGATGTTTCTCTCACGGTGTTTCATTTCCTCGAAAGCCCCCGGTATACTGAGCGACCCCAATGGCGCAATCAATTTGAAATCACTCTTGACGCGATGCCAATTAATGCCGCCTTGGTATTCTTCATCCAGGTTGACCTCCACTATTTTCGCTTCAATCAGCACCTGTAGTTGGGTATTTTGCTCCACTCGATTCAAATAGGCCTCCAACTGTATATGTTGTTTTTGTGTTGTAAACGCCGACAATAAACCAGCTTGCTTATGAATCGTATACCGAGGATTTTTGTCACCGCTGGCATGCAATATCACCTTCAAATTCGCCTCCAGCTCCGCCCAAAAATCCATGGTTGACTCACCCTTGATTAAAGCACTTGACCCATTATCAAAATCGCGAGAGTACCCTTCCATTGCTGTAAAAACGTCGGTAGCCATGGAAATACGATTTTGGTTTTGCCGCGACAGGGATAAAAACCCAAGTTCATATGTTTTGAGATAGGGGGTATCCAAAGTGATGCTGAGGACACCTGCATCAATGTGATAGCGTAAATTGGTCATGGCACAAATTTCTTGAATCAAGTTGATAAACGGCTTCTGGTGAGCATTTAGATAAACACCCCCTTTAACGCACGGATCAACCATCACGTTGACCTTTGCCTGACGTGCCATTTCAAAGATGACATCCTTAATGGGAACCATCTCGGTAATCGCTAAAGAAACAGGCCGCGTCATGCAAACCGGTAATTCCGGGTCAATTCGCACCGGTTTATACACAGAAGAAGCCAGGGAAACAGGAGCATACTCCTCGGCCACTTTCCCTGTTAAAATTTCTTCATATTTCTCAGAATCCAAACGCAGAGAAGGATCATGATAATCATAGCGCTGCAACTTTGAGCACCCCATACTCAATAGACAAAACCCAAAGCATAGCCAAAAACGAATGCTAAAACCCATTAATTACTCTTCATGTTATATGTGAATGATTTTTAAAATTATAAGTATAATACAGTAAAATATAGAATTTGCATGATGTTTATATTAAAAACCTTTATGCATAACATGCATGATATCTCAGCTCGAGGGTGTGACCGCTGGGTAATTTATCCCTAACGATGTCATCCCTGTACAAGCCAGGTATTTCATCAGCCCTGTTATATGAAGAGGTTTCCTGGACTTTGGGCAAAAAACCGCTATAATGAAAGCCTCCTACCGGGAATTGAAGAGAAAGGCACATGCAAGTCACGTCAGAGAATAACCAGGTCAAATTTACACTGCCGGACGACAGCCAGCGGGCGTACCCTCAAGGTACGACGGGTTTAGGCATTGCTGCAAGCATTGGCAAAAAATTGGCCAAAGATGCGGTAGCAATTCGTGTTGATGGTGAGCTAAAAGATTTAACCCTGCCGTTAGAACAAGATGCTGAGATTGAGCTGATTACTCGTGAGTCCGGTGTGGGGCTTGAGATCCTGCGTCACGACGCTGCTCACGTCATGGCTGAGGCAGTTAAAGAGTTGTATCCAGAAACTCAGGTTACTATTGGCCCAGCGATTGAAAATGGCTTTTATTATGATTTCTATCGGGAAGAGTCATTTACTCCAGAAGACCTTGAAAAAATTGAAAAGAAAATGCGTCAGATTGTTGGACGTAACGAAGTCGTCACCCGTGAAGAGTGGACCCGCAACGATGCGGTTAAATTTTTTAAAGATCAGGGCGAAGAATTTAAAGCAGAACTTATTGCCGCTATCCCCGAAGATCAGCAAATCACCTGTTATCGCCAAGGAGAATTTGTTGACCTTTGCCGGGGACCGCACTTGCCCTCAACCGGAAAGTTGGGTACAGCCTTTAAGTTGATGAAATTGGCGGGGGCTTATTGGCGGGGCGACTCTAACAATCCCATGTTGCAACGCATTTATGGAACTGCCTGGGCCAACGAAAAGCAGCTGAAAGCCTATTTACACCAGTTGGAAGAGGCAGAAAAGCGCGATCATCGTAAATTGGGCCGTGAGATGGAGTTGTTTCACATGCAGGATGAAGCCCCTGGCAGTGTGTTTTGGCACCCCAAGGGCTGGCAAATATATCGGACCTTGCAGAATTATATTCGCAAGCGAACCTTGGAAAGGGGTTATCAAGAAATTAATACGCCGATGCTTGTGGATAGAACTTTATGGGAACAGTCTGGGCACTGGGAAAAGTTCCAAGAACATATGTTTGCTCTTGAAACGGAGCATGGACGACATTTTGCATTGAAACCCATGAGTTGCCCCTGTCACGTTGAAGTCTTTCGCCAGGGCATGAAAAGTTACCGCGATCTGCCACTCAGGCTTGCAGAGTTTGGTTGCTGTCATCGTAATGAACCTTCAGGTGCCCTGCATGGTTTAATGCGTGTCCGAGTGATGACTCAAGACGATGGCCACGTATTTTGTACACCTGAACAGATTTTGGATGAGACAAAAAGTTTTTGTGCTCTCCTCTTGGCAGTCTATAAGGATTTTGGCTTCGAAGATGTTCGTGTGCGATTCTCAGATCGCCCAGAAACCCGAGCTGGATCGGATGATACCTGGGATCGTGCAGAAAAAGCATTGCGTGAAGCCACTGAGTCTGCGGGGCTTGAGTATGATGTTAACCCAGGCGAAGGAGCCTTTTATGGTCCCAAGCTTGAGTTTGTGCTACGTGACGCGATAGGTCGTAGCTGGCAATGTGGCACATTGCAGTTGGATTTTGTGCTGCCAGAACGCTTAAAGGCTACCTATATTGGTGAAGATGGGCAGAAACATTTTCCAGTGATGCTGCACCGGGCAATTTATGGATCTCTAGAGCGCTTTTTAGGAATGTTGATCGAACATTATGCGGGGCACTTTCCGCTTTGGTTGGCACCTCTACAAGTGGTTGTTGCCCCCATTACCAACGATTTTGATGAGTATGCCCAAGAAGTGGCTAATCGATTGCAGAGTGAAGGACTAAGGGTGGAAACTGACCTGCGCAACGAAAAAATTGGCTATAAAATTCGAGAGCTCAGTCATCAAAAGGTACCGGTGATCCTTGCTGTTGGCGGGCGCGAGATGCAGGCACGCACCGTTGCAGTGCGGCGTTTGGGCAGCAAGAATCAGGAAATTATTTCATTAGGTCAAGTGGTTAGTGATTTAAAAAATGAAGCCTTGGGTCCTTTAGACACTATGTTATAATTAAGTTGGATTTGTAAAATCTTATAGAATTGACCGAAAGGAGAAGAACGATATCCAATATCTATTCACGCCACCCGCGGCCGGATAAAGATCAGACGCGCGTAAACAAGCAAATTACATCCCCGAAAGTTCGATTGATCGATGAGAAAGGGGATAATATAGGGGTGGTAACGAGCCAGAAGGCACTAGAACGGGCTCGAGCTGCTGACCTTGATTTGATTGAAATTTCTCCCAATGTTGACCCGCCAGTCTGCAAAATCTCCGACTATGGCAGGTATAAATATGAGATGCAAAAAAAGCAGTCCGAAGCGCGCAAAAAACAAAAGGTGACGGATGTTAAAGAAGTAAAAATTCGCCCTGTTACCGAAGAACACGATTACCAGGTGAAGCTTAGGAATATGCAACGCTTTATCGGTCATGGAGACAAAGTTAAAGTGACCATGCGCTTTCGAGGTCGTGAATTGAGCCACAAAGAACTTGGGGTTAATCTGATGAAACGCATTTGCGCTGATTTGGAAGAAATTGCTAAAGTGGATGCACCCGCCAAACTTGAAGGCCGACAGATGATTATGGTATTGAGCCCGAAGTAATGTAACCGTGGTGACGGGCTGTTCAGTGAAACCAACACGGCCGTCATCTTGAACGTTAGTTTCACTGAGTATCCCTGGCAATTGAGAACAAAATTGCCATCTTTTGTGCCTTTTTCAGATGCTTTTGCCCTTTCCATGTCATCCTACTCCGTTAACGATTTGAAAAAGGAAAAGGAAGAAGAATGCAGCACGTAGAAAGCGATATAAACGAAGTCATTGCAGATTTAGATAAAACGTTTCGGATGGCGTTGGAAGAGAAAAACTTCACTGCTGCTGTTCGCGCTAAAGAGATTATCGGCAAGCTAATTGGAGCTTTCTCAGTCTCAGCTAATGCTTCAAGAGACTGCGACCTGCAAAATATCACTGATGAAGGTCTGGAGACTTTAGTAAAGAATATACAAGAAAAGTTGCAAAAATAAATGCATCAAAAAAACATTTGCCTTGCTAGAATACCCCTATGTTACAATTGACATAACTGATATTTTAGAATCAATCAGAAAATAGCAAATCACTATGTCGGCTTTGTCAGTTGATGTGATTGCAGAGACGACAGACCTAAATCAAAAAATTGTTGAGCAACTTTAAATAGAATTAAACACAAGCTCTAAAACCTAGGTTTCATACGGGTTTTGGGGGGTTATTTTCCATAACGAGATTCCCCCGGACGCACTACGCCATCTCTTGCTCTAATTGAACAGAAAAACTCTGCGAATCATCACGACGTTGACGGCCCAAAAGGCGCACGCCCAAATAGAAAAATGGTGTATCAAACAAAGCGATCATTGTTTTTATCATAAACATTGGCATGTGCAAATGCATGCACAGATCCCATGACAGTACATCGAGCAAAAATAGAGTGAAAAGGAATATCGTCGTGTCGATAAACTGTGCAGTTATGGTGCTAAGGTTATTTCTTGCCCACAACCATTTGTCTTGAGTTGCTTTTTTCACAAAATGGAATATTCGAATATCGACAAATTGCGAGCAAGAAAAAGCGACCATTGCCGCAAAAAATGTCGATGCGCTGACCCGAAACGCTTTATGGAACTCCTCGTTAGAGAGTATAGAGTGATCTGAAGCAGGAAACAGATCAGCTGTCCATAACACCACAACAATGAACACATTGGCAACGATACCAGATATCACAACTTGATCGGCTTTGTCTTTACCATATAACTCTGAAATTAGATCAGTCATTAGAAAGGTTACAGGAAACACAAGTACGCCAGCCGGGAACTCAACTTTTAACATGTCGAATAAATTCACATGAATAAATTTTCCAAACATTATCGTGGCGCATATTGTCGAGGTAATAAACATACTGGCAAGTATGAGGTAGGTTAAATTTTCTTGTTTGGCGTTCGTTGTCATTTTCTCTGTCATTGCGCAAACTCCAATTTTTACTCCAACGATGTTGGTATATTCATGTGCGTATGATATAGAACATATAAGGGTTTGATACAAGCTTTAATTGATAAAAAATGAACGATGCAGCTTATAAGTACTACCAATCAGTGAAAGGGCAGTTTCACGAAATATGTGAGCCTCTATTGCGGCACTTTGACATACGTGTGGCATATCTAAAATTTCTCGACAACGATCGATACCTGTTTTTGAATAACTATGACAATGATCAATTTACCCATTTCCGCTTAACACAAATTCTTGATGATGGCCAGTTTTTTCTCCAACACCGCCAGAAGGCTCAGACACAAAGAACGTACACTCACCTATGGCCTACAGTTTTGAGAAAAGAAGACCTTTTGATGAAATCTTTATATGAAGCAAATATCTGGCACGGATTTTCAATCATCAATACGCAAACAGATGGTGATGAGATATTTTCTTTTGTAACACAACGAAAAAACGAATGTATTACTAATTTTTATATTAATTGTTTGGATGTATTGAATTATTTTATAGTGTATTTTAAAAGCAAAGCTTTTGATTTAATTGACACTTCTGATCAAAAAAAACTTGCTGTTTTGAGAAAAACCATGACAGCACAATCATTTCAAATTGAAGACAACTTTTCCGAGCGTGTGCAAAATTTTATGAATGACGTGCATATCGATAAATTTGTCATAGATACTGAGATGGGGCCAAAGCATCTCTCAAAGCGTGAATTCGACTGCCTTTTTAAGCTTTCTCAGGGTAAGAGCGGCAAGGAAATTGCCAATGAATTATCTATTTCTCCCAGAACTGTCGAAACGCACCTTAACAAAATTAAATGTAAAACAGGCCTTTTGTTAAGGTCTGATTTGGTTAAATTGCTAGACGGGATCGTGTCCCGTCAGGAAATTTTAATCAAACATACACAAGGTGCTTCTGCAGTTATCGAATGATGAAAATGGCAACATATTGGAATTATTTGACAAAGCACTGCGGTTGTATATTTTTCATAATTTTTCCAAGGAAAAATGCTTGATTGTTTTGCATAGATCCCTTAACGTCACAGTAGATTTTAGCAACAAGAAAATTAGTAGGAAATTAATAATGACTTCAGCAGCAATTGATAATGAAAAAGCTTACCAATACTATCTATCGGTCAAGGAAAATTTTAATTCGGTTTGTAAGCCGCTTTTGCAGCATTTTGGTTTGCGGTTTGCTTACCTGAAGTTTTTTGATAAATATCAGTACTTTTTTATCAATAGCTACAATAATGACCAGTTCACACGTTTGCGATTAACACAGATTCATGATGATGGAAAAGTTTTTGAACAACAAAAAAGGACAACAGCTGATGAGTCTACGCAACACTACTTTTGGCCCAGCGTCGTTCCTAAGCAGGACCGTCTGCTGTCAGCTCTCTACCACGAAAACATCTGGAATGGTTACTCAATAATTAAAAAACACCAACTAGAAACCGAAATATTTACTTTCGTAACAACTAAGGACCAAGAATCAATCAATAATTTTTACAAGAATAACAGTGGCATTCTTGAGCATTTCATAACCTACTTTAAAGATAAAGCAAATGATCTGATTAATGTGAGCGATGAATCAATAGTTGCCAGGCTTAAAAAAGTAGATGATGAAGGGCTACCTCTTGAAAATTATTCGGAGAAGTTAGGAAAATTTCTGACTGATACCAAGATTGATAGAATCGCTGTTAATACAAATTCTGGGCCCTGTTTTCTTTCTAATGCTGAGGCTAAGTGCCTGGTACAGCAGTGCCAAGAACATATTCTCAACAATATGTCGCAGGAATCAGAATACGACTCTAAAGAGGTCGATTTTCACCTGGAAAATATCAAAAAGAAAACTGGTTACTCTTCTGAAAAAGACTTCGCCAAATTACTGAAGGATGTCGTAAACCATAATGTCATTATGCGCAATTCCGTAGTTTGAGTTCATGGGTTGCCATAGATGAAGTGTCCCATATGCACAACCAAAAAGGGGAAACGTTCTTGTCAGATGACAACTACTTGTATCTGTAGCCATTGCTGCGGAACGAGTCGCAAGAAAGATTTGTGTGAGGGCTGTTCTTTCTACAAAGAGCCTAAGAGAAACTATAACCAAATCCCATTTTATGCTCCCAATGAAATGGATGGTTTTGACGAACGTGAGAAGATATCCGATGTCATTGAGGTTGCTCTTTCCAATTATGATTATGGCATAGAAGAGCAGTTAAATGATAATGATGCTATCCAAATTATAGAAATGCTGCTTGACGTATATTATTTTGCAGAGGATCCACCGAAAAATGACAATCCACTCGTAGAAAATGGATTTCAAGTTGTTCTTAGCAGCATACAAAAAAAGCTCTTGCCTATGGATTTAGGGGAACTTTCTAAAATTCTTGGAGCCATAAGATTTGTGGCCAAGCGACGTACTACTGGCCGCCGCGAATATATGGAAATTATTCGCCAATATGTTGGTGTCGACTTAAAGGGGCTTGGTAGAGTAAAAATCATTGTTGAACCTGGTTTGGGATAACCTGGCCAATTTCCTCCGTAGTGTTCGGGATGACACATCGGAGTGTAACCCCAATTTGAACCATGCCTATCTTTCCCACCTTTCCAAAACAGCATCCGTAAAAATTACGTACGGAATTTTTCCTACTTCACGTTAGAATGTATTTCAGGTAATTTTAATTCAGAATCACATTGGTTATTTATTTAAGATTATTATTTTGTGTTTCTAGGGTTTTGTTAAGAATTATTTTATTATTTTTAATAGTATGCTTTTTTATTTATTTTTTAATGTATTTTAGTATTATTTGTTGTGCCTGAATTCCAACCGCTATGCCTGATTAAAGTCAGGAATGGCGGTTGCAGGTTCTTTAATCATATCCGTAAAAACAATCCTGTTTTCATATTACGCTTTTGCGTGGTAGATTCTCCTTCTAGATAACACCTTTTGGGAAGAGTACTTATGCACTACGCGCAAAATTTTGTTGGGACTGGACGTGCTCCCAAATTTGACCTTATTCCAGAAACACTAGATGCACGACAAAAGGTGCTTGATGAGTTGCAACAGGGTGAGCTGCCGATGTTACAGCCTGCCATTGCAGCTAAAATTTTCTTGCAGTGGCAGTCCATAGTTCAAAGTTGGAGGCAGGAGTTCACTGATGTTGTGGTTTTGGGAACGGGAGGGTCCAGCTTAGGGGCGCAAACATTAGTTGCCTTAAAGCAAGGGTGCTGTTGGCAAGAAGCGGGGCATCCCCGACTCCACTTTTTGGATAATTTGGATGCAACAACGTTTGGCAAACTGCTGGAGAATTTAGATGCTGAGAATACCGGGTTTTTGGTTATCTCTAAATCCGGATATACAGCAGAAACTCTATGCCAAAGTCTTTTGTTGTTACAGCAACTAGAGGGAAGTGTGGATGTTGCAGATCAGGTGCTCGTCATTACCCAAAAACAACCCGACTCACCCCTGTTACAACTAAGTCAGAAGTTCAATCTTAAAGTACTGGAGCACCCGGTTGACATTGGTGGGCGTTTTTCAGCATTTACAGTGGTTGGTTTGCTCCCTGCCCTACTGGCAGGAGTCGATATTAAGCAAGTGCTCGCAGGCGCTAAAGACACAATTGAAGCATTCACTTTGCAGCAAAAACATCCTGCTGTCCTTGGAGCACAGATGCACAATGTGTTTTTGCAGGATGGATATACGAGTAACGTGCTTATGCCCTATACCGACCGACTGTACCCTTTGTCGCTTTGGTTTCGCCAACTTTGGGCAGAAAGTTTAGGCAAGAACAATGCAGGTACAACACCTGTCCAGGCTTTGGGGCCCGTTGACCAACACAGTCAATTGCAGCTCTATCTTGACGGCCCAAAGGATAAATTTTTTACAATTCTTAAGGCCAGTGCAACAGAGGACACCAAAGCTTTAGATCCTGAAACAGCTGGACAGTTGGGACTAAATTATCTTGCCGGTAAAACCATGGGGCAACTCAATTGGGCCGAGAGCCTTGCAACAGTGGACACACTCGTTGCAGCAGGTTGTCCAACTCGAACCATTGACGTCACTCTGGATGAACAATCGCTGGGAGCATTGATGATGCACTTTTTTCTTGAAACCATTTTAACTGCACAGTTGTGGCAGGTAAATCCGTTTGATCAACCGGCTGTTGAAGCTAGTAAACGTTTGACGAAAACTTACCTTTTAGAGGGAGAAAACTCATGACTGTTCGGCTCCTGCCCACAATTCTTGTCAATCAAATTGCCGCAGGAGAAGTGGTTGAGCGCCCTGCTTCAATTGTTAAAGAACTTGTTGAAAATTCAATTGATGCAGGGGCAACGCAAATCAATGTTGTCATGCGCGATGGCGGTCGCAGTTTTTTGCAAGTGCAAGATAATGGGAATGGGATGAATCGCGCTGATTTAGAACTCGGCGTTGAACGTCATGCAACTTCGAAATTGCCGAATGAGGATCTGTTTAACATCCAAACACTCGGGTTTAGGGGTGAGGCTCTACCGTCTATTGGCGCCGTGAGTCGTTTGAAAATATCAAGTAACACTCGAGGACAAGAAAACGGTTGGACTCTAAGTGTTGAAGGGGGAAATAAGAGCGATCTGTCTCCTTGCGTACACCCGGCGGGTACGACAATTGAGGTACGTGATTTGTTTTTTGCAACCCCAGCGCGCCTAAAATTTCTCAAAACCTCAACCACAGAATCAAATCATATCAACCAAGTTTTAACCCGGTTGGCAATGGCCCATCCTGAAATCGGTTTTACCTTGAAGGATAACACAAGGGTTTGTTTTAACTACATGCCACAATCGTCTTCAGATGAAGACGCTCGGCTAAAACGCCTAGGTGAAATCATGGGGCAAGAGTTTACCGAAAATGCACTGGCAGTTTCTGCGCAGAGCCAGGGATATCAATTGTCTGGATTTGTGGGCCTGCCAACACTCAGCCGGGGCAATGCTAATTTTCAGTACCTTTTTGTCAATGGAAGACCGGTAAAGGATAAAGTCCTTGCCGGGGCATTGCGGGCAGCTTACCAGGATTTCTTGCCCAGAGACCGCCACCCCTTGGTGGCTTTGTTCTTAGAGCTCGATCCGCACATGGTGGATATGAACGTGCACCCGGCCAAAACAGAGGTGCGCTTTCGTGATGCTGGTTTTGTTAGAGGGTTGCTGATTTCATCGATTCAAAAAGCCTTAAATAGTGCTGGACATAGAGCCTCTACCACCATCGCCCAATCAGCAATGCAATCTTTTGGTACAGCCAGTAATGCATTGCCGCGAGCACCAGCTTCATCCACACCCACATCCACATCGTATTCAACGCCTGCATCGGTGACAACGATTCCATCAGCGCATAGTCCCAACTTACCGGGGTTATCCTTAGCGCCTACAGCCAGGACAGCTGCTCCAGCTGCTGCTGAAACAGCACAGATCGCAGAAGAAGAAATTCTTGCAGACCCGCAGTACCCTTTGGGAGTTGCCAAAACTCAACTTAAACAAACATACATTGTGGCAGAAACTGAGAAAGGTTTGGTGATCGTTGATCAACACGCAGCTCATGAACGCTTGGTGTACGAAAAGATGAAACAGGGACAAAAAGATCGAGGAGTAGCTCGGCAAACTTTGTTGGTTCCTGAGGTTGTCGAACTACCCGAAGCAGCAATCGAACATTTACTGCAAGTTATTGATGATCTGTTCCAATTTGGCCTGGTGCTTGAAAAATTTGGTGAGTCAGCAGTTTTAGTCCGAGAAGTACCGGCCCTGCTCGGACAGGTTAATGCAAAACGATTAATTTGTGATCTGAGTGACGAGTTAGAATCACTGGGACAAGCATATAGCTTAAAAGAAAAAGTTGAAGAAGTTTGTGCAACGATTGCTTGCCATGGCAGTGTGCGAGCTGGGCGCCAGTTGTCGCTCGAAGAAATGAATGCTCTCTTGCGAGAAATGGAAAAAACACCTCATTCAGGGCAGTGTAATCACGGACGCCCAACTTACGTTGAGCTTCCATGGAATGATGTTGAAAAACTATTTGGGCGGCGTTAGCCGCTGACACAAGCCCTGGGCGGGGATTTGTAGTGTATTGTTGAACATACAAGACATGTTTTGGACCAGGACCAAAGTCGTTAATTCAACAACAGCGTTTTCTGGAAACATCTCTTGCAATTTTGGCAAGAGCTGGTGTGAGAGACTATTTTGTTTGTTGCAAATGGATTCAGTATATTCAAGCGCCAGTCGTTCCTTGTCACTGAAATGTGGACTTTCTTGATAGTTTGCTAAAGCATTCACTTTTTTATCACAGACATGGCGTTTTATGGAGAGTAAGAGATTCAGATCAATACAGAATTGACAATGATTTTTTTGGGCTACCAGCAAAGAGAGCAAAACCCGAAGCTCTGGAGAGAGCGGTGAGCGTTTGCGATTGAGAATTGCATTAAAACTGCTAAAAGCAAGCAACAGACGCGGGGCCTTGCCCCAGATGAGACTGGGATCCAGAGGAGCACCATATTTCTTTTTTTGCAACCTCAAGATTAGGCGCACATACCAGGGGTAATCAGAAATGAGGTCGGGTTGAAGATATCGTTTCACGTCTTATCCATAAAGTGGCCAAACATATAAGATCAGAGGAACAGCAGCGATAACGATGATGATATCCAAAGGCAGGCCAATGCGCCAGTAATCTTTAAATTGATATCCTCCAGGCCCCATGACCAGCATATTTGACGGATGTCCAATGGGCGTTAGGAATGTACAAGAGCTTCCAACCGCCACAGTGATCAGAAATGGATCCACGGATGCTCCAAGGTTGCGGGCCAGTTCTACGGCAATTGGAGCCATGAGAAGGGCTGTTGCCGCATTGTTGATTACATCTGAAAGCAACATGCAAATGACCAGCAATAGGGTGATGAGGATATAGTTAGGAAAATTAGGTTGGATGAGTAGTGTGTTAACAATCATGCTGGTTGTACCGGTCATGCTCAACGCTTCACCTAAAGGAAACATGCTGCCAATCAGGATCAGAATAGAAAAGTCGATCGATTCAAAGGCTGCTTTGAATTTTATTTTTTGTAGAAGAATTAAGATGACGACAGCACTGAGAAAAGCGATGGAAGGGGGAAGTATATTCAGAGAGCTTAAAAGGATAGCACAGGCAAACACCCCTAAGGGCCAGTAGGTGATCTGACCGCGCACAGGTTGTAATTCTCGTCCTGCAAGCGGCAGGCAGCCTGTACTGTTGAGGGAATCTTGCAAACCTTTTCGTGTTCCTTGTAACAAAAGGATATCACCTTCTTCAAAACGCAGGCTGCTCATTCGCTCGATGTAAAATTGTCCTTTGCGAGAAATTGCAAGGAGGATTGATTTGAAGCGCTTGTAAAAACTTTTGCAAGAAGTGTCGATAAGTGGAGAGCCAGGCGGGATAATGGCTTCAATCATTTTTACATCCAGCCCAAGCATCCCTTCAATTTTCTCAGGTTTTCCCGGTAATAGGTGGATGGCTTGGCTATCAAATAGCTTTTTCAATGCAGTAGGTTCGACTTCCAAAACTAAAATATCATCCTCCTGGATGATTGTCGTGTGTGAGGGGCAAAGAATCCGATTGTTTCCACGAAATAAGGTTAAGACTGATATTTCTCCAGGGATTCTCTCGGAAAATTCAAACAACGTCTTGCCAATAAGTGGGGATGTCGAGTGAATACTAATTTCAGTAATGTACTCACGTATATGAAACATTTCACCAGCCTCAAGGGAGGTACGACGCTTTGGCAGTAATCTCCAGCCAATTAGGGTGATAAAGAAAATGCCTAAGAGTCCTATGATGCCCCCGACGTAGGCAAAATCAAACATTGAAAAGGACTGCCCTTCAGCTTCAGCACGATAATTGGCGATAATAATATTAGGAGGAGTACCGATAAGAGTTGCCAGTCCCCCTAACAGAGAAGCAAAAGACAGTGGCATGAGAAGAAACGTGGGAGAAATTTTGGTTTGGTGGGCATATTGTATAGCAATGGGTAGAATGAGGGAGAGAGCGCCAATATTATTCATAAATGCAGAACAAAAGGCAACACCTAGAACCAGTACAAAGAGTTGTAGGATCGGTTGATTTCGAAAGGCATGGAGGTGCGAGATAATTAAATCAAGGCTTCCCGATTGGCCGAGCGCATTTGTCAGGATTAAAATACAAGCGGTCATGATAACGGCTGGATGGCTAAAACCAAGAAATGCTCTTTCAAAAGGAATGACACCACTAGAACACGCGATGAGCAATGCTGAAAGCGCTACAAGGTCATAGCGGATTTTTCCCCACACAAACATCCCAAGGGTACCCAGGAGCACACTCAAGATGATAACTTGGTCGAAGGTAAAAAATGCCATGAGCCCAATTTATTTTTATTATGATATTTAATTTAGCATAGGCGCTAAGATTTTAATAGAATTAAGTTTCCCCCTCTCTTACCTTAAGTAAACAACAAGGAAAATACAGATAAAAAACTGACTATGTTTGATTAACTATTAATTAATGGAATTAAGGTGATAATAATACTGTCAATTACGACATAATAAATTAGATATCCTTGATAACGAAATGGAGGCTAGCTATGATTACTAATCTTACAAAATTTCTTCGTGAAGAAAATGGAGCAACTGCCATTGAATATGGTTTAATCGCCGCTTTGATTTCAGTTGTGATTATTGCAGCTATTACCCTTGTTGGAAACGGTTTGCAGACAACATTTGATACTGTTGCAACCAATCTCTAGAGCTTAACACTTGATTTTATGGCTCCCTTGTTTTTTACTAGGGAGCCATAATTTTATGAATCCATACTGAAGAGAGCTGACCAAGGAGGTTGCTGCCTTGATTTGCAGCATTCCTGAAACCCCTGATTCATTTCCAGTATACCCATTGTACTTCAAGCTCCTGGGCTCATTAAAGCCCTTGTTCCTAAAATTATCACAAGAGAAAAAACATGCTGAAAGTAATCAAACATTTTTTTATGAAAATGCTGGTGCAACTGCAATCGAATATGCACTCATTGCGTCATTGATTTCTGTTATGATTATAGCCGCAGCAGCGCTTTTGGGTGGAAAGCTGCAGGTAATTTATGATGATGTTGCAAGTCGGATGTAACAAACCACAGTAACGCTCAGTTTTTACAAAAGAATAAAACAGTTATTATTAAAGTAAAATAAAGTCAAAATGAATTTAAAGATAAGTTAATGTTTATATAACACAATAATAGTGTCAGACATGACATGGTTTTTTTAACTTTAATTTATGGAGGTTATCATGCTTAAAAATCTAAAAACATTTCTTAGAGAGGAAAGTGGAGCAACAGCTATTGAATATGGTTTGATAGCTGCCCTAATTTCGGTTGTAATTATTGCATCTGT
>JBDLIP010000023.1 GCA_039714795.1 Pseudomonadota bacterium
TAGAGGATACCGAAATGTGGAGTCCTTTATGACTATGATCTACCTGATCGGAGCTCCTCTGGATTTTTTATTTAATTCCACTTGAAACGTCGAAGAGCCACAAACACAAAACATTATAATGAGGCAGCACCCCCTGTATACAAACTCTAAAGTTGGAAGTTGTTTCGCTCGCATTCCTTACCTAATTTTAAAGATTAATTTTCCTCTGGGAAAAAGGGCCAATCATCCCATATTCAACCTTCAAAATTGGAAGGTGTTTCGTTTCCATTCCTTAGTGGGACTTACCTCCTGCACCCCTTCCAATTTCTACTGAAGAATATCCCCGGTACAGCGGCGCCCAAATACGCTTCATGGTTAGATATAAAAACAGTGTCAAAAAGGCTAGGTAGATCATTACCATGATGCCTGTTCTTTTGCGAACCTCCATTTCAGGTTCTCCAGCCCAAGAAAGGAAAGCAGTCACATCTTTGGACATTTGGTCAACACTGGCCATGGTTCCATCAGAATAAGTAACTTGTTCATTAACCAAAGGTGGCGCCATGGCAATCTGGTGCCCATCAAAATAAAGGTTGTAGTACATCCCCTCACTGACTTCCGCGTTTGGTGGCTGATCATGGTATCCTGTTAGAATAGCGTGCACATAGTCAGGCCCATAAGCGCGTGCTTTTGTAATGACCGAAAGATCCGGAGGATATGCCCCATTGTTAGCCACACGTGCGGCTTGCTCATTGGGAAAGGGAGCGTGAAAATGATCCGATGACCTGCCTGGACGTTCAAACATCTCTCCATCTTGGTTAGGACCATCGCGCACCAGATGTTCTTTGGCTATAGCCTTAACCCCTTCTTTGCTAAACCCCAGTGCTTCAAGGTTGCGATAGCTTAATAAATTAAGCGAGTGACAAGCTGAACATACTTCCTTATAAACCTGGAAACCCCGCTGCAACTGCGCTTTGTCAAAAGTACCTGTGGGCCCTGAAAAACTCCATACTTGACGTGGTGGAATTGCTTGATCTTCAGCGATAAGAGCCTCGCCAAGGCACAAAAACCCCAAGAGAATGAAAAATCCAAAATATTTTATGTTTCTCATCACGACCACCTCAAGGCTTATCCGTCAGGTGTTCGGCAATGAAATAATCACGCACATCTTCAGGAACGGGATAGGGTCTTTCAAAACGACTCAGTAATGGCAAAACAATGAAAAAATGGGCAAAGTAGTAAATGGTAGCAATCCGACCTAGCAATAAAGGTAAACCTTCAGGGGGTTGCGATCCTACCCAACCAAGTAGCACGCAAGTCGCCAGGTGTACCCAAAACAGGTACTTATAAATGGGACGATAGCGCGCACTACGCACTTTTAACCAATCCAGCCACGGCAACAGGAAGATCACAAAGACCGAGGTAAACATCAAAATAACCCCGATACCTTTCGAAGGCACCGAGCGTAAAATGGCGTAATAAGGCAGAAAATACCATTCCGGTACAATATGTGGTGGTGTAACCAGTGGGTCAGCAGGAATGTAATTATCAGGTTCGCCGAAAAAGTTTGGCGCAAAAAAGACAAAGCCACCCCAAATGAGCAACAGCACCCCCAAACCAAATAAATCTTTGGCTGTATAATAGGGATGGAAAGGCACTGTATCTTTTTGTTTTTTTGTATCAATGCCCACGGGATTATTTGACCCATGTTGATGCAACGCCACGAGGTGCAAAAACACAACGCCAACAATCAAGAACGGAAACAGATAGTGCAGGGAATAGAAACGTTGCAAGGTCGGATTGCCAACTGAAAATCCACCCCATAGCCACTGAACAATGTCTTCTCCAACAAAGGGAATTGCAGAAAACAGATTGGTGATCACGGTTGCTCCCCAAAAACTCATCTGACCCCAGGGCAACACATATCCCATAAATGCAGTCGCCATCATCATCAAGAGGATGACTACCCCAATCAGCCATAAGAGCTCTCGGGGCTTTTTGTATGAACCATAATAAAGGCCTCTAAACATATGAATATAGACAACGATAAAGAACATTGAAGCGCCGTTCATGTGTACGTAGCGAATGAACCAACCATAGTTTACGTCACGCATGATATGCTCAACACTATTAAAGGCATGATCTACGTGTGGAGTGTAATGCATTGCCAAGAAAATTCCGGTTAGCATCATAACGACCAGAATGATTCCTGCCAGAGATCCAAAATTCCACCAATAATTAAGATTTAAGGGTGTGGCGTAATCGACCAATTCTTTCTTGAGAAAACTGAAAATCGGAAGGCGATATTCAATCCAGCCAACAAAACCTGATTGAAATTGATTTTCGGTAGGTTTTTGCTCACTCATGTGTCTTTTCCAACCCTTATGGTCTTGTCATCTAAAAATCTATAATCGGGCACCACGAGATTTTTAGGAGCAGGCCCCAAACGAATCCGCCCAGATGTATCATAATGCGATCCATGGCACGGGCAAAACCAGCCATGGTACTTGCCCTTATTTTCACCAGGACGTTGTCCAAGCGGGACACAACCCAAGTGGGTGCATATACCAATCATTACCAACCATTCTGGTTTTTGCGTGCGCTGCTCATCCGTTTGCGGATCTGGTAAATCCTTGGTTGGTACTAAACGTGCCTCTTGGATTTCTTTTGTGGTACGATGCCGAATAAACAAGGGTTTACCACGCCATTTAACCGTAATGGCTTGCCCAACAGCAACAGGACCTAAGTCAACATCAATTGTTGAAAGGGCTAGCACATCAGCAGCTGGTGCCATGCTTTCGATAAAGGGACGCATTAAGGCTACAGTCCCAATGGCACCCATAGCAGCAGTGGTCAGCACGAGAAAGTCCCGCCTGGTTTTTATGATCTTTGGTTGAGGTGCATCTGATTGCAGTAATTTTGATTTCTGTTTTGCCATACGTTTCATCCCTTAACGTCCCCACTTTAGCTGTAAACGAATGGTTTATCCAGTATTTTAATCAAAGTGTATGCATAAACATGCAACTTAGTGCACCCTCGGCTCGCTGGACAAAATTACTTGTACGTACTATCGCATTGATCAAGAGCATCGTTTAGTTTATAAAGTCAATCCACCTCATCTACACATCCTCTCGTGTCGTCATCACTATCATAAATAATTTCGGTTTCCGGGATGGCACCATATTGTTACCCAAAATAATGTGTACTTTTTGGGCATGGTTCAAATTGGGATGACACGTCGGAGTGTAACCCCAATTTGAACCATGCCCATAATTTTTAAAAAAATTTTCACACCAATACTCAAGGGCTTTGAAGCAAAAATCCTGTCTCTTGCCTGAATTTTATCAAATTTTGCTGGGGTTGACAGTTAGTACTTTGTTAACCAAAATGAACAATGACTTAACAAAGTCATTTCGAAAAACCGTTCGAAAAAGGAGGAAACCATGTCATTAAGTACAAGATTGAATATCATTAATAATAGAGTGAAACAGCTGAATCATTTGATTGGTAGGGAAAGTGGTCGCCCGTTGCCAGATAGTATCGTTATTTCTGATCTTAAAAGGCGTCGTTTGCAGCTTGAAGATATGTTGATGCAAATTCGCCTGTAGGGATTTGTTTGTTTTTTTAATCTGTGGTGTTAGTTCCCCCCTCCTGAAAAGTGGGGGGGTTACCACAAAAAGATCTTTGACGTTGTCAGACAGATCAGAAACAACGCCAACAGGTTAAAGGATGCATAAAACCTGAGATAGATAGTTGAGATCAGCTTATGCTTTTTCAAAATGGTAATGCTTGCAAAAGCTAGCACTCCCATCACAAGGCACGATCCTAAAGCGAAATAGGCATAAGGGTCGGTCAAGTCTGGCAAACTCATCAGCATGGGAAAGGCAATGTGCACTAGAACCAGCAACGTGGCTACAAGCGTCATATAAGCAATTTTTTTAAATAACTGGATGTCTTGCACGCTTGGTTGTTTTGAGGTTTGCGACGCAATGCGTTCACGGCACATAACAAAGTTAGCAAACAAAATCATATAGGCAAACAACAGATAAAAAATCAAATGCAGAAAATAATTTTCTCTAGACGCAACTGAGCTGATGAAAATGTTCACCCCGTGATTCAAGCTAAACAGTGCGAAAAGAAACAGCGGCATATTTTTGAGTGCTTCAATCAGGCGTGAATTTCTTTGTTTTGGCATGTTTGCCTCTCCCATTGAATCGTTACATCATTTTTTCCTATACCGAAGTGAAACCAAAACCTCTGTTTTCTGATACGTTCGAAGCGCTCATTTACACTTGTAAACTGCGCGCTTCTCGCTATCATCAGACTAGAGGTTTTGGTTTCACGAGAGTATATTATCCCACAACAGAGATTGCGATAAAGTTACCAGAAGAGAGACTTTTTCAAAGGAAACATCCATGTGATTCAATTAGCTCTTTTTCAACCTGAAATCCCACAAAACACCGGAACGATGCTACGCCTTGCTGCATGCTGGGGTATTGATGTTAATATTATCGGCCCCTGTGGTTTTATCTGGAGTGAACGCCGGCTAAAACGAGCAGGCATGGATTACATCAATCACGTCTGTATCCAACATCACTCATCTTGGATGCAGTTTAAAGAACACAAACAATCCAACCGACTAATTTTGCTCACACCACAGACTGAGCAGTCCTATCTTGACTTTTGCTTTGCGCCAAATGATTATTTAATGGTCGGTCAAGAAAGCTCAGGAGTCCCAGAAAATGTCTTTGAAGCAACAGATGCTCAAGTTAAAATCCCCATGCGCAAAGCATGCCGCTCACTCAATGTGGCCCTTTCTGCGGCTATTGTCCTTGGCGAAGCTATGCGGCAACTCGATTTAATTCCAGGAGAAAAGTCTTGACACAAACAAATGCACACCCACTTCCTTTACAACCCTACCAAAGCACCGAACAACAAAAAGAAAAGGCAAGTGCATGGTTTACTGAGCTAAGAGATAAAATCTGTGCTGAGTTTGAAAAAATTGAGCACGAAGCCAAAGATTCAAAACACCAGCCCGGCAAATTTAAGCGTACCAGCTGGAACCGTCCGGGTGGCGGAGGGGGCACTATGTCGCTGATGCACGGACGTGTGTTTGAAAAGGTAGGCGTTAACATCTCAACTGTCCACGGTGAATTTAGTCCTGAGTTTTCTAAGCAAATTCCAGGCGCTGCGGAAAATCCTCAATTTTGGGCCAGTGGCATTTCACTGGTAGCGCACATGCGCTCGCCGCTTGTGCCAGCAATACACATGAATACCCGGCACATTGTCACCACTCAGTCTTGGTTTGGCGGTGGAGCGGATATGACACCTTTCTACCCCAAAGATCAAGATACCCAGGAGTTTCACAATACTCTCAAAAAAACTTGCGACGTTTATGATCCCACCTACTACCCAAAATACAAAGAGTGGTGTGACCGCTACTTTTACCTGCCGCACAGAAAAGAGCCTCGCGGTATCGGCGGTATTTTTTATGACAATCATAACTCGGGAGATTGGAATACCGATTTCGAATTTACTCGAGCTGTTGGCAAAGCTTTCCTGGACATTTATGCCAAAATCGTGCGCCGCCGTATGCACGATACTTGGACTGAAGAACAACGAAGATTCCAGCTTATGCGCCGGGGCCGCTACGTTGAATTCAATCTTTTGTATGACCGAGGTACTTTGTTTGGCCTTAAAACCGATGGTAACACAGAGGCGATTTTGATGTCGCTGCCACCTGAAGCCACTTGGCCCTGAGGAAGATTCCTTGAAAATTGTATTATCATAGTACAATTTTCGAGGGACTTTCTCCACATCATTGCCTGCTGGATCCAGGGCTGTTCAGTGAAACCAACACGGCTGTCATCCTGGACGCTGATTTTCTGAACGTGCGACTGTAAGTAGCGCAAAATCAAGTCTTGTCAGACTTGAGTTCCAAAACCAACTGCCTGTGCTGAACTTGATTAAGTATGACGATCCGTAGGTAGCACATTTTCACTGAACAACCCTGAGCTGATAAACGATGGGCTCTGCCGATTTCCAGTCGTGAAATCGGAAAATCAACAGTTTGATTCAGGACTCTTCTAACTCTTGCACAAATACACAACTACAATAAGGGCACACCACTTTCCTATCCTCATTAAGCTTCAAAAAAATTCGAGGATGACCGTGGGTCTTTCCATTACCTTCACAAAAGATCTGTGATGTTTCCACTTTAACTATTTCTGAGTGCATTTGGTTTCCTCTTTAATCCTTTTATGTCCTAAATATAGCACGTTGCCTTTTAAACACATTCTCACCGTTTTGCCACATCAAATAAACAACAATCGTCAGGGGCAGAATATTGGCAGCACAAGTCAGACTGAAAAAATTAAACCACCCCATGTGATCTACTAACCATCCCGAGGGCAACGAGCAAACCGTTCGCCCCAAGCTTATGCATGATGTCATTAGTGATACCTGGGTTGCAGCATAAGATACATTGCAAACAGTTAACTGATACGCTAAAAGTGCATTCATACGCATACCTGAGGTAATATTTTCAAGAGCTATTGCCAAATACAATACTGGTAAGTTATATCCCACCTCAACCATGACTAAATTCATTCCCATAGCAATTGCGTGCAAAGAACCGCATATGTACAAGGAACGCAAAAAACCCAGTCGCATTACTAACACTCCCCCAATCATTCCTCCAAAAATTGTTGCCCACATCCCAAACATTTTTACTGCATGAGCAATCTCCACCTTGGAGAATCCAATTTCTAAATAAAAGGGGCCAGATAGCGAACCAATCAAATTATCTCCAAGCTTAAAGAAAAAGAAAAGCGCAAGAGCTAACCACCAATTCGGCTGCTGGATAAAATCCAAAATCGGAGACGCAATCGCTGCGCCTATGCCTGAGACTCGATGACTCAAAGAGGCGGAAAAGCCTAATCTCCTATGAATCCATAATTGAATTTTCTGACGCAAAGGCTTGTTAAGGGATTGAGAGAAATTTTTAGGCTCATCAATAAGCAAAACCGTTACCAATCCTGCAGCAACACACATAGCCATTAATAGATAAGCCCACTTCCATCCTAGATAGGTCGCTATATATAAGGCACCAGCACCTGAAGCTAACATACCCATACGATACCCTAGAATACTCATCGCTTCACCAGGACCATATTGCTTTTTGGATAACAAGGCCATTTGATAAGCAAGAAATGCTGTTTCCTGTGTTGCTGCCACAACAGCAACTCCCAACGCTAAAACGGCTGCGCAGAATAAATTCTGGTTGATATCAAAAACTGCAAAACCAGCAATACCTATTATCAAAAGTACTTGACTAACCAGCAACCAACTACGCCTGCGACCTAACTTTTTTGTCAACCACGGCCAGGACAATCCATCGATACACGGGGCCCATAGAAATTTCAGTGCATAGGGAAAGCTCACAGCACCAAACAATCCTATGGTTGTATAACCTACCCCTGTTTCGTTTAACCACAAAGCAAGTGTTCTTGATGTCAAAAATAAAGGTACTCCGCTTGAAAAACCCAAAATACCAAGCACCAAAAAACGCGGGTTACCATAAAACTTCAGATCTTGAAGCATCCCATTGATTTGTATGAAAATTCTCACTCCTAGCGATTGAGTGCCATTAGCGACACTTTATAAATCTTAGAAAACACTTTGATATTCCACAATTATCTTGTCAATGCTCATCAAATGTCAATTAGAAAAAATCCTTTTTTTCTTTGAATAAGCTATTGCAGGGCACAATGAATTTCGGGGCTTTGCGGCCCAATTGATGACTTATCATGAGCACAGTTTTTATGCCTTTTTGATACTGAAAATAGAAAGAAGTGATTGTTTTCAACAGCTTTAAAAATCTCCAGAAGATTTGGCCGAGAATTTTCATATAAAAATTTCCCTAATTTTCAATAGATTATATCTTATTTCAAGTTATCGACCAAAATATTATTGATAATCCTCTTGCATTTAAAGAGACACATGATAGAATCGGCTAAAAATGTAACCCGTATAATCTTGGAAGTCGAGCGAAAGATGCAAAAAAAAACACTCACTCGCGCAGATATCTGCGATAGCATTTGCAGTAAGTTAAATCTTTCAAGGCAAGACGCTGTGGATGTCCTTGAAACACTCTTAGAGCAAATAGCTGTAGGCCTAGAGACAGATGGAAATGTAAAAGTCTCGTCGTTTGGTACTTTTTTGGCACGTGAAAAGGGAAAGCGAATCGGCCGTAACCCCAAAACAGGACAAGAAGTAACCATTCCACCTATGAAAAGCTTATCCTTCCGAGCGTCAGATCTACTCAGATCGATGGTTAATCGGTCTTGATTACTAGTTCGGTGGTCAGTAGTTAGTTGGTGTTTGCTTCCCGATAACTGACTCGTTGACACTTGCAATACGCTACTGGAAACCCCATACTCATCCTGGTATTTATACGTAAGGGTTTAAAAACGCAAGCTTATGAAATTTCTTGATGAAGCGAAAATCTACCTCAAAAGTGGTGATGGTGGTGATGGGTGTGTTTCGTTCCGGCGAGAGAAATACGTCGAGTTTGGCGGACCTGATGGCGGGAATGGTGGTCGTGGAGGAGATATTGTATTCGAAGCGGTCTCCGACCTCAACACCCTCATAGACTATCGCTACACCCAACATTTCAAGGCACAAAAAGGCCATCATGGCCAAGGAAGAGATAAATCAGGTGCTTCTGGCAAAAGTATTACCATTCGTGTACCGGTGGGAACGCAAATCATAGCCGAAGATAAAAAGACAATTTTGTTGGACCTTGCCCGCCCTGGACAGGTTGAAACATTTTTACAAGGAGGCAATGGCGGTTTTGGCAATGCTCACTTTAAATCTTCGGTAAACCGAGCACCTCGGCGCGCTAACCCTGGTGCAAGTGGAGAAGAACTCTGGGTATGGCTTCGTTTAAAGCTGCTTGCAGATGCAGGAATCATTGGTCTTCCCAATGCTGGAAAATCGACGTTTCTGTCAGTGGTTTCAAGAGCCAGGCCAAAAATTGCAGATTACCCCTTTACCACATTAGCTCCACAACTCGGGGTGGTAACGGTTGACGAATCTGCCTTCGTGTTAGCAGATATACCAGGCTTGATTGAAGGGGCACATGAAGGAAGCGGGCTTGGTGATCGATTTTTAGGACATATTGAAAGGTGCCGTGTTTTATTACACTTAGTCGATGGGACTCAAGAAGATATTGCAAACACCTATCACACGATTCGAAAAGAGCTAAAACTTTATGAACAAGATCTTACAACCAAATATGAGGTTGTTGTATTGAGCAAATGTGACGCTCTTACGGATGAAGAAATACAAGAGAAATGCGGTGTCTTGAGACAAATTTCTCAAAAAGAGGTTATCCCAATCTCTGCTGTGACGGGACAAAACGTCACAAAAATCTTAAGAATTTTGCACCAGGCTATTGTTGTAAGGTAGCTTTTTGTATAAGTTCAAAGATATGTTGAAGCTGAATCAAACTGCTGGTTTTCCGATTTCGTTATAATAAACCTCAATATTTTGATTCAGCACGGGTATATACTCTCGTGAAATCAAACCTCTAGTTTAATGATAGCGAGAAGCATGCAGTTTACAAGTGTAAATGAGCACTTCGAGCGTATCAGGAAACAGAGGTTTTGATTTCACTTCGGTATATGTGAGACAAATTTGGAAACCTAATGGTACGATTCATAATCTCTTTGATCATTCTGATCAGCTGCATCTACGCTGTACACGCACGAGAACCCATGCAAAAATCCCAGCAAGAACTTAAGGTCGCACAGGTTATTAATAAACCCACAACTGGTCTTGCGAAAATAGGAGGTCGATTTTTTCTAAAAGATCATAAAGGGGCACTCCGAAAAGACACCGACTTTAGGGGTAAATACATGCTGGTCTATTTTGGCTACAGTTTCTGTCCTGATATCTGCCCGCAAGCCTTGTTTTCCATGACAGAAGCTTTAGGTCAACTCGGCAAAAAGGCAGGTGAGATTGTTCCCATTTTTATAACCGTTGATCCACACCGTGACACCCAAATCCAACTCGATACTTACCGACAAAATTTTCATCCCAATCTTGTAACTCTTACAGGAACAAGTGCACAGGTTAAACAAGCTATGAAGTCCTATCGAGTCTACGCAGCAAAAGTAAAACCCGATGGTACACTGGCTGATTATCTAGTTGATCATTCCTCAATCATTTACCTCATGGACCGGCAAGGACGCTTTATCAGTCATTTTAATCATGCAACCCCACCTGAAGAAATATCTGCAATGCTTAAAACTCTGCCCTGACTCATGCTCACCCAATCTCAAGTCAGTGATTTGTTTGAACGGTTTGCCAAACAAAATCCTCATCCCAAAACAGAACTGCAATATGCTAACCCATTTACTCTTTTGGTAGCCGTTGTTCTCTCGGCTCAGGCCACCGACAAAGGAGTGAACAAGGCAACCAAGTCTCTGTTTCAAACTGTAGATACCCCACAGAAAATGCTCGATCTTGGTGAAGATCAACTTCGGGAATCGATTAAAAGCATTGGGTTATTTAAAACCAAAGCCCGCAATATTATTGGGCTCAGTAAACTGTTGCTGACGCAACACAACGGGCACGTTCCCAACGACCGAGTATCTCTTGAAGCTTTGCCAGGTGTTGGACGCAAGACAGCCAATGTTGTTCTCAATGTTGCTTTTGGCCAGCCGACCATGGGCGTTGATACGCATATCTTTCGCGTCTCGAACCGGGTTGGTCTGAGCCCTGGTAAAACACCACGTGATGTTGAAGAAGGGCTGCTGAAGGTTATTCCCGAACACTGGAAACATCACGCACATCACTGGCTGATTTTGCATGGACGTTATATCTGCAAAGCCCAGAAACCACTTTGTCCAGAATGTCCTGTCAACGACTTATGTGAGTACCCAGATAAAACGACATAGAAGTCATTGCTCACCATCCACCCCCCAGATGTGAGGTACTGGATATGAGCTTACAAATTGCGCCTGGGGAAATTGATTGCAAAACCAAGTGCTTTGGCGCTTTATGTACTGGCGTGTTGCCTGCAAAGTTTGCTGTGTTGCTTCTTGCAGATTGAGCTTATTATCAAGATAAGCGCTGAGCTCATTGACCCCAAGCGCTTTCATAATAGGTAAATTTTCATCCAAATTCTTGTCTTTTAAGGCCCGCACTTCCTCAATGGCGCCATTTGTAATCATCTGATTCAATCGCAACTCACTGTTTTGGTGTAGTTGTGTGCGTGGCGGTAATAAGACAATCATTTTGCATTTCAAATGCTTGACTGCATCGTGATTGCGTTGCTTTTGCCAGTGCGCTAAGGATCTGCTTGTAGCGAGCTTTACTTCAGCAGCGCGCATCATACGTTGTTTGTCGTTTTCATGCAGGCGCTTGCTCATTTGTGAGTCAATGCTTGTAAGATATTGGTGAAACTCTTTATTTCCGAGTGTTTCGTAGTGTTGTCGTACCCAAGTGCGTATAGATTCAGGTACATCAGGAATTTTAGAAAGGCCGAGAGTCAAGGATTGCAAGTACAGTCCTGATCCTCCCACAACGATGGGTTGCTTGCCCTGTTTCCAAGCGTTTTCAATGGCGTTAAGGGCTCTTGTTTGCCAGTGTGCCACTGAGTACAGGTGATTGCCTGGAAGTATACCATACAATTCATGTGGAATGTCTTGTTGTTCGAGAGTGCTGGGTTGGGCTGTGAGGATTGGCAGATCTTTATAAGTTTGCATGCTGTCCCCATTGAGGATGACACCATTGTTTTTTTGCGCCAAGCTTAGTGCCAGTTTTGATTTACCGCTGGCAGTAGGTCCTCCAATCAGCAGAATTGGAATGTGGGGGTGTGAATTTTTTATCATCTGAACAATAGAAAAAGTCTTTAGGTCACTTTGATTATTTACATCTGTTCAATCTGCACCAAATGATGTTGCTTTTTCAACAAAAATCTTCTGCATAGACAACTTGCAATTTGAAAAAAATTAGTTCAGAATTAAACTAGAAGGATACAGGAAAAGGGGATTTGAAAAATGGCAGACAATCAATCTGAATTTGAGATTCGTCAACGCGTTAAAAATCTACGTGAATTTTACCGTCACTTGACTATTTATGGTGTTGTAAACCTAAGCTTGATTTTGATATGGGCGATTTCTGGTGGTGGTTATTTTTGGCCCATTTGGGTGATCGTCGGCTGGGGTGTGGGAATTGGACTACAGGCTATATCTTTGGGGCTTGTTCCTGTCATTGAAGATATCTTTCCCTTCTTTAGCCCCGAGTGGGAAGATCAGCAGGTCAAGGAAATGATGAAGGAATTAAAGACGTCCAAGACTGAAAAGAAGACTGAAAAGAAGAGCGAAGAGAAATCAGATAAGACAACTGGTTCTAAATCTTCTAAATAGTTTTCCATAAGAGCTGATTTAGGCAAAAATGCCTTCAGTAAAATTACTGAAGGCTAATTCAATGATAAGAATATCATTTACAAACAAAGATCTAGAAAGAATCCAATATAACCGTTTTCATCATCCCCATCCACATGTTCAAAGAAAAATGGAATGCTTGCTGCCAAAACATCACGATTTGACGCATAAGGAAATATGCTCTATTGTAAGAATATCTCCCAGTACCTTAAGGCGTTATTTTAAACAATACCTGGAAGATGGTATTGAATGTCGAGTAAATCAAATCGAGTAACCGCCCTAGTTTACTCGACGGCCTTCCCCAACTTTGCAATAAAAAATATACTTTTTTGGTGTATATTATTTTTAAGCAGACACCAACAAAACAAATAGAAAGATCATGATGTCAACAAAGCACGCAACTTTAACCCTTCCTGATAATCAAACCGTGGAGCTTCCCATTTATGAAAGCACCATTGGACCAGATGTCATTGATATCACTCGACTTTATAGTCAAACAGATTATTTTTCTTTTGATCCCGGCTTTACTTCAACAGCAAGTTGCTCTTCAAAAATTACCTTTGTTGATGGTGATAGAGGTCAGATGTGGTATCGCGGTTACCCAATAGAACAACTGGTTGATCATTGTGACTTTTTAGATGTGGCGTTCTTGCTACTCAAAGGTGAGCTTCCTTCACAGACTGCTAAAGAAAATTTTGTCTCCGATATCACGCATCATACGCTCCTACACGATCAAGTACTGGATTTTTACCGAGGTTTTCGCCGGGACGCACATCCAATGGCAATTATGGTTGGAGTGGTCGGTGCTCTTTCTGCTTTCTATCATGATACTCTCGACATCACAGACCCAAGGCAGCGTGAAATGTCATCGCATCGCCTTATTGCCAAAGTTCCAACTATTGCGGCTCTCGCTTACAAGTACTCTATGGGATACCCCTTTACGTACCCCCGCAACGATTTGGACTTCGCCGCTAACTTACTGCATATGATGTTTGCTCTGCCCACAGAGGATTATGTAGTTAATCAAGTCCTCGCCAAAGCCATGGATCGCATTTTGATTTTGCATGCTGATCATGAGCAAAATGCATCCACCTCAACTGTACGCATTGCCGGATCCAGTGCAGCCAATCCATATGCCTGTATTGCTACAGGTGTGGCCTCCCTCTGGGGGCCATCGCATGGAGGTGCCAATGAGGCTGTGTTAAATATGCTTAGAGAAATTGGCAGTCCTGAACGAATCCCAGAATTTATCAAACGAGCCAAGGACAAATCTGATCCCTTCCGTTTGATGGGATTTGGACACCGGGTCTATAAAAACTATGACCCTCGCGCCAAAATCATGCAGCAAACCTGCCATGAAGTCTTGACTGCCCTACAAATCAAGAAAGAGCTGCTGCTTGATTTAGCCATGGAGCTGGAGAAAATTGCCCTTGAAGATGACTACTTTGTCCAACGCAAACTGTATCCCAATGTCGATTTTTACTCAGGTATAATCTTTCAAGCAATGGGCATTCCGACCAGCATGTTCACTGCTATCTTTGCCGTGGCGCGTACTGTAGGCTGGGTGGCGCATTGGAATGAGATGATGAGCGATTCGCATCAACGCATCAGCCGCCCACGTCAACTCTATAATGGACCAACGGAGCGATCTTTGAAAACCATCTGTAAACCTGAGGAGGTCAACTGTGGTTGATTTAGGCAAAAACAAAAAATCAAAGCCTGGTTATCAGCCCTTTTTACAAAAGATGCCAAAAAATCGTCCATCGAACGAAAACAAACTGCCATTTTGGCGTTTGCTTCTGAGAGTTGTTCTGGTAGCGGTTTGGGTTGTGGGAATATTTATCTGGTGGTTGGTAGCACGATAACGTCTTCTTTATCGCAACTCATTGCTAGTGAAGCTATGTCTGGCTAGTGCTTTGTCAAAGTTAAAGATTATGGTTGAAGCAATTTGCCACAGTTATCAGGGCTGGTCCATATATGACGGTCCGTAGGTAGCACATTTTCACTGAACAGCCCTGCCTGCTGGACAGCTTGCTACAAGCTACAAGTCTTAAGATAGCGCTGAAGCCCCACTGCGGTAATGTTATCCGATAGGGGATACTCGTCATTGCCTGGGTAGATCACATACAGCTGAGGTAGCTCCAAATCTTTTACAGCAACCTGCATTGATTTTGTTAATTTAGGAGCCTCTGTGTATTTAAATTCAAACCCCACCCTAATTCCAAAATCATCGATTAATAGATCCAGTTCAGCGCCAGCATGAGTGCGCCAGTAATAGCAGGATTCAGGCCTGACTCTACGAGCACAAATCACCTGCTCCAAAGCAAAGCCCTCCCAATAAGCACCAATTTTTGGGTTACCTAATAGATGATCATAAGTATGTATTCCGGCAAGCGCATTTAAGATTCCTGAATCCCGGAAATACAACTTAGGTGCCTTTACTTGGCGCTTTTTGAGGTTATGGGCAAACCAAGAGGTTAACTCCCGAATCATAAATGTTCCCGTTAGGATTCCTAGGTAATTACGGATGGCTGTATTCGAAACCCCCAAGGACGTACCTAACTCAGACATATTGAGAGTTTGTCCATGATAATGGGAAAGCATGCTCCAAAAACGCTGCATCGTGCGCGGAGGAACCTGAAAGCCAAGATTGGGTATATCTCGCTCTAAAAAGGTCTGAATATAGTCCTGCCGCCAAACTAAACTTGCAGCATCGCTTTCAGATAAATAAGACTTGGGGAAACCACCACGCACCCAGAGTTTCTCTAGATCCCTCACTTCTGCCAATGTAAATGGCGGTAAGTCAAGATAGTGTATACGTCCAGCAAGTGTTTCAGAACTTTGGCGAATAAGATCCCTAGAAGCACTGCCTAAAATTAGATAACGTTGGTCTAAAGAAGGATTATCAACAAGAACTCGAAGTGCGGGAAACAAATTGGGACGCAACTGGATCTCATCAATGATGATCAGGCCTTGTAAACGCTCAAGCATCAACATTGGATTATCGAGTTTAGCCAGATCACGAGAATCTTCAAGATCAAAGTAAGAGACATCTAGATCTTTGTTAAAGGTACGAGCAAGGGTGGTTTTTCCCACTTGCCGGGGCCCAAGAACAGCCACAACTGGCTGAATCTTAAAAGCCTCTTTAATCAACTGACGGTACGATTCTCGGCGCATATAATGATTTTACCTTGAAAATTGTATTGTCACAGTACAATTTTCAAGGAAGTTTTGCAATATATACTCCACAAAAAAAGCCATCCCTGATTTAATCAGGGATGGCTGCTGGGATAACGAACTACTTGGCTTAGTTCTTAGCTGTTGCTTGAGCCTTTTTTGCCTTTGCTTTTGCCGCCAATTTGTCTTGCAGTTTTTTCAGCTCATCAGCCAACGCATTCATTGGCTTACCAGAATTTGGATGTAGGCGAGTAACCTTAGATTTTGCCTCAAGCTTGCGTGTATGCTCTTCAATAAGCTCTTTCTTTAGCTGCTCAGTCAATAACTTCCTCAGTTCCTTCATCTTGGGAAATAGGAAAGGTTTGCGATCGTCAATTTTGTAGATAGCATAGCCTGCAGGGGTTTTAATCGGCTCCTGCACAAGACCGCTGGTTTTAATCACATATTTCCCTTTGTTGTCTTTTTTGAAAAGTTGATCAAAACCTGGAAGCCACTCGTTCTTTGCCAAAATGTTGAAGTACTTGTCAATCAATCCATCCTTTTTGGCCGTAACATCATCAATAGATTTCTCACGTGCCATTTTGAGGAAGTCAGCCCCTTCTTGCAATTGTTTCAAAACAGATTTAGCCTCTTTCTCATTCTTCAAAAGAATCAGGCGAATCTTGACCTCAGATGTGCCTTTGGGAAATTTCTCTTTTAGTTCCTGGTAGCGTGCACTCACTTTCCTCGTGGTAATTTTTGACTCAACCAATTCATTCATGTGGGCTTGCAAAATAATTTGCTCTACTGCCTTTTCGATGGCCTCTTGAACCTCAGGTAGTCTTTCCAGCTGTTTCTTTTGCTTATCAGCTTCAGCCTTAAGCAAATTCATATCAATCAACTGATCACGTGTCGCCATAAACAAAAGTTCCATCGGTATCTGTCGTAGTTGAGGTGGCAGTGAAGACATCACTTGGAAGACTTCATTGACACTAATTTTCTTACCGTTAACAACAGCAACTACGGTGCCATCCTTGACCTTTTTGAAATCAATTTCTTCAAAAGGTAGATCTTTCTCTTTTTTTGCAGCTTGAGTTGTCTTTGCATCTGCGGCCTTTTGACTTTGACTTGAGTGTGCAGGTGATAAAATAAGTGCGACAGCAAGTGCTGTCATGGGTAATAATATACGATTTTTCATTCCTCTAAATTCCCCTCTTTTTTGGACATATTAAAAAACATACAGCCATTTGACTAATTACTATAAATATAGTGAGAATAACATCAAATGGGTAGGGCTAAAAAGTGTTTTATTTTCCTTTCAGCTTTTCTCCGGCTTTGCGCGCAACTGCTGCTTCAGGCACGCCTGTATCCTTAGCTATTCTTCGATATTCCTGTTGCCTTTTTTGATTGATTTCCGAGGCTATTGTCTGACCCTTTGAACCTTTCCCCTTAAGGTAGCCACTTGACTGTTCAGTAACAAGGCCCTCGCGTTTAGCACTTTTTAGGGATCTTGCAAAAAGCTTTGGTGCCAAACAAATAACAAAGGTTAACGTTAGGGCAATGGTCCAAGAATTTCTGAGTAATATTTTCATCGTTCCTCTCTCCTAATTGTTCAGAAAAGATCTGGGTTTTCCGAAATAAGAGTATCAATCTCTTTATCAAGTTTAACACGCACTTCATGATCAATCTTAAGGTTAAGATTAATCTCAATTGGCTTTTCGGGAGTTTCAATATGCACCCGGGGTTCGCACCCAGCCAATACCAAGGCAAAAAATGCCGTAAAAATAATGGAGTGACCAAATTTAGGTATCATCGTCCTTTTCTCTGTCGTTGTATGCTTTCCAAACGCAAACCTTCAAGGTCCCATGTAAGACTCATCCAGATTGTCTCCAAAAGCGACATCAGCTTGCCCGAAATATTAAGCCTTAGACGGACAAGCCTACCCTTTCGTACTTTAGGGTTTTTACCCAGGATGTCAAGGGTTGCTCTCAGATCCCCACCGGCAGGCTTTTCCAACAAGATGCGCAGGGATTCGTATTGAAAATCTTGGAAGAGTTCTGCAACGAGCTTAAGTGAAGCATCATTTTGTGGCAGTCCATTTAGAGACTTATAGGAGATGTAACCTTTGCCTTGGGCCTTGAGCTGGGTAGATTTGATGCCTAGGGAGCGATCTGCATGCCAAATAACGGGTAATTTTCCTGATATATGGCCTTTTGCAGTGAGACCCCCAATATTCAACAGCTGAAAAAATTTGGCCAAAGAAATACGTTCAAGGATAATATCGATGTCTTGAGATGAAGGTAGTGGATCCAAGATAATGTTGCTGGCAAGAAGCTGTCCAGAGTTAATTCGGGCTGTGACCTGGTGAATGCGAGTGACTTTCGGATCAATTGTTATTGCATATTGAATTTTTTCAAGTGGCACAGCCGTTTCTATTCTTTCAATGAATATGCGCTGGTGCGGAGCTGTTTGGATTGGTTTAAGGCTTAGAAGCTTGAGTTGGGTCTTTAAACCTGAAATTTTAATATCATCAAATTTAGCCGAACCCTGAGCAATGTTAAGGTCAATTTCTTGTGTGATCTTACCCGCTTGCCAGCTAATTTTTCCTTGTGCTGAAACGTTGCCTTCGATGTGTTTAAGCTTTTTAGGCAGACCTTCCCAATAATCGGCAAGCTTGAGACCACTAGAGCCAAAGTTCAAAGGTTGGCTTTTTATTTCTGCAAAGCCTACGTTTGGAAACCTGTGTTCACCTGTGAAGGACAGAAGCTTCTTATCTTGGTGTGTAAGCAGAATTCCTTTAAAGGTTAAGGGTTTTTGGGAGCCAAGAAAATGGTGAAACGAAAACTGTCCATTAATTGGAGCTGGAGTTTCTAAAAATTTTAAATGGGTAGCTTGCAAAGATCCTTTGAGTTCATTTGGTAAGCCCGTTGCCAAGCCAGGGTGAGAAGAGAAAGTTCCCGAAGCTTGTTTTACGTATTGATTCTCTTGAAAAATAAAATCAATGTCTGCCCAGGTTTCAAGGTGATCTTTGACATCGACAAATCTAATTTTTCCCTTAAAACTTAAAGGCAACAACCCCTCTATAGGGTGATCAATGGTCAGTTGGGCATTTTTGATTTTTACAGGGATAAAGCCCCACCTTAGTTTTTCTTTAAGGGTTTGCAAGCTTATTGCAGGGCTTTTGGCATCAGTATGGAGTGACAGCAATCCATTGATTCCTTCAATCAAAATAGCTCTTATTTTTTTATTTTTGAGTCCACGCAACGAAAAATGCACTGTAATTTTTTCAACTGTGATCTGCGTTTGCCCATGGTTAAAAGCAATCTTCTCCAGAGAAAGCTTTTTGGGATTAATGGACAGATTTTGGATAGTCGTTCCCGATTGTTGTTCAAGATAATAACGCAGGGCGACGGGCAACAACACGTAACCAGCCAGGCCCAAGAATAGGAGAAAAACAATGGCTTGACTGATAAACTTAAGTGTCTTTAGCATTATTTTTCGTCCCTAGCGCCTGCCTGTCTATATACCCGTACTGTGAATCAAAATGTTGAGTTTTATACTGAAGAGAAATGAAAACCTCTGTTTCCTGATACGCAAAAAAAAGTGCGCTGCACCCCATGGACTGGACAAATTTTAGGACTTTTTAAGTGAGTTTTTGTCCACGGGCTCTAAAAAATTAATACCATGATCATTTCAATTAGTCTATAATTTTCTCCTTCAATTTTTAATTTTTCTAAAAAAATGTGCTTGGACCTAACTTCAGTCT
>JBDLIP010000024.1 GCA_039714795.1 Pseudomonadota bacterium
TATTACGGTACTGAAGGCTAGATCGGATGGTCTTGGTTTCAATGCAACTGCCAGGACATTTGACATCGCGAGAAATACTCTTAGAAATTGGGAAAAAAATTTGCCCAAGTTAAACAAGAATTATACCTATACTCTCTGCTCAATAATTTTATCAAATAAGAAATAGAAGGAGACGAGTTATACACGAAAGTATATTCTAATAAACCAGCTCATGAAAGTGAAGGATGGACGGTAGTTATGATAGAGCGCTCTTCTCGTTTCATATGGGAAATGAAGTGCGGCAAGAAAGACGAAGAATTATTTCAATGCACTTTGGGGAAGCTTATAGAAGTTATCGAAAAAACAGAATATGTAATAATAGATTTATTATTTGTCAAGTATGGAACGGTGGAGTTCCACCCATTAAGATGGAATGGGTGCAGCCCCAACAACATAAGGAATGCTAGCGAAACAACTTCCAATTTTATGCTTGGTTCAAACAATATGATTCAGCACGGTTATATCAAGATTTTGGCCGTACGTTCCACATTTCAACATTCCATTGGTCATCAACATGAACAAAGCTCCCCAACGCACCTGTTGCTAGCTTTAGTTTATGCCTTGCCTTGAGTGCCGCGAAATCCGCGCACAAGTGCGGAGCAAACCGAGCAATGCCATTACTGGTCACTACCAATACGGTTTGATCATAATGATCTTGTAACAGGTTGCCCGCGAAAGTTTTCCAGTTTTGAATGATCCGCTTCGGCTCAATTTGCCATCCTGGCGGAACCTTGGCCTCTTGCTCCCATTCCTGTAGCGCTTCTATACCAATTCGTGCAACCACTTCTTCTTCTGGCTGGCCATCGTCTACGCCGTAATCAACTTCGTTAAACATTGGGTCCTGAACAATGGGTACTTTAAAACCCAAATTGTTGAGGGCAATATTTGCTGTTTCAAAAGTGCGACAAAGTTCGCTGGTGTAAACCTTATGAATATCCTCTCCCGCATCCTGGAAAAACTGCCCTAAAGCTTCGGCCTGTTTGCGTCCAGAACGTGATAAAGGTAAATCTGTGCGTAACCCAACCCGTAAAACGGTATCGCTAGGGTCAAACGTATTTCCATGGCGAGCAATAAGCAATCTCGTTACTGGTAACATCTATGTGCCCACAAGTATTTCGCGTTGCTGTAATACCCGTTCAACATATTCAATGTCTTCTTGGGTATCGACTCCTCGCCACAATGGCAGGACTTTCGCATCAAACTTGACAACCTTGATGGGATGGCCGTGTTCTAAAAACCGCAATTGCTCAAGGCCTTCTAATTGCTCGTAAATACCTTTGGAAAGACTGGCAAATAACTTAAGACTTTCGATTTTATACCCATAAAGCCCCAGGTGTCGGTATACAGGTGATAACTCCTCTGCCCTTTGTAACTGCTCTTCCGCTCGCATTGCCGGCAAGATCTGCTTTGAAAACCAAATTGCTTCATCGTTCTGATTAACAATCGCCAAGGTGCCACTAAAAGGTTGGGTTTCCTTAGCTGCTCGCAAGGCATCCAAATCACACCAAGGCAACTGCACAACCGGAGTTACAACAGAATACTGATTCTCTGTCAAAGCGGTGAGTAAACCGTGCAGCAAAAACTCTGGGGTCAGGGGGGCATCCCCTTGCAGATTAATCACATTTTCTGGAGCCGGCATTCCTTCAATTGCGCATAAAATACGATCCGTTCCGGTAGAACATTCTCGCGGAGTCAGCACAGCTTTCACTCCCAAATCGTTGGCATGAGTGCAGATACGTTCATCATCGGTGGCTACTAAAACCTGCGTGTGCCTTACTTGATTTGCAACCTGGTTAGCCACTTCACACACCCGCTGCAACATCGTCTTTCCAGCAATCATCGCCAACGGCTTTCCAGGAAACCTGGTTGAGCCGTAGCGGGCAGGTATGACAATTAAAGATTTCATATCTACATTTCTGTTTAAGCTTGAAGCTAACCTATAACACAGATCACAAGTGTTTTCTATTGAAACAACTCACCCTTTCACACACACAATTGGCTTCAGCTTAGCAACACACTTTGACAATCCTGCTTTTTCCGCCGCTTGTACAACCTCAACGACGTTTTTATAAGCCCCTGGTGCTTCTTCTGCTACACCGCGATATGAGGGACTGCGAATGTAAATACCACGATCTGCCAATTCATCAATCAGAGTACGACCGCGCCAGTGTTTCAGAGCCTGGTGCCGGCTCATGGCACGCCCAGCTCCATGGCATGCTGAACTAAAAGAGCACTCTTCAGATTCTTTGACTCCCACAAGAATATAGGAAGAGGTACCCATGGTTCCCCCAATGAGAACCGGCTGGCCCACAGGACGTAAATGTTTCGGCAAATCCGAGTGTCCTGGTCCAAATGCGCGAGTTGCACCTTTTCGGTGCACGTAAATCGGACACGCTTTTCTAGCAACCTGATGTTCTTCAACTTTACAAGTGTTATGCGAAACATCATAAAGCACGTTTAACTCAATATCAGAAAAGAATTTTGCAAATGCTCCCCGAGCCAAGTGCGTCAAGATTTGCCGGTTGGCCAGAGCACAATTGATACCACCTCGCATTGCGCCTAAATATTTCTGACCCAGGTCTGATTTTATAGGGGCACAGGCCAATTCTCTATCCGGCAGGTCAATGCCAAAATCACTGGCAGTGACCACCATCTCTCTAAGAAACTCAGTTCCAATTTGATGCCCCAAACCGCGCGAGCCACAATGCAGGGTGACTACGATTTGCCCCAGACTTAACCCAAAAGCCGCAGCCGTAAATTCATCCACAATAGACGCAACTTCTTGGACTTCAAAATAGTGATTACCGGACCCCAAGGTCCCCATTTCACGTCGTTGCCGGTTTTTGGCTTTTTGCGAAATGGCCTTTGGGTCTGCTCCCTGCATCTTCCCTTGCTCTTCAATGCGCTCTAAATCTGCCTCTACGCCATACCCTCTGGAAACGGCCCATTGAGCACCACCTGCCAGCATGGCATCGAGTTCACTGTCGCTTAAATTAATTCTGCCTCGACTCCCCACTCCTGCAGGAATAGATTGGTACAAAAGATCGGCCAACTCTTTTTTGACAGGCTCAATATCGGCCCGCGTCAGTGGCGTCAAAAGACAGCGCACACCGCAGGAGATATCGAAGCCAACCCCTCCAGCTGAAACCACCCCCCCGGCATTGGCATCAAAGGCGGCCACACCACCTATGGGAAAACCGTAACCCCAGTGGGCGTCAGGCATGGCATAACTAGCATTTACAATTCCTGGCAACTGGGCCACGTTGGTGACTTGCTCATAGACTTTCTCGTCCATATCCAATATTAAGGGCAAACTGGCAAAGATTCTTCCCGGAACCCGCATTTTACCAAAGGGCTCTATTTCCCATTCGTACTCGGAAATTTGTTTTAATTTTTTCAGATCCATCCCTGTAGCCCTCTCCTTATACATCGACCACACACTGGACTAACCAGTGATGCTTTTTTTTTGCTATTTTAAGTTGGGTAAACGTTGCTCCCTTGATCTCCACTGCCGGCTGATGCCGAGCAATATCTACAGGCTCCCCCCAAATCTGAGCTGACAATGTGTCATCTCGAATGTCAACTTCGAATTTGGAAAACAGCATGTTCCTGGTTGAGGTTTCGTATACGAGACTATTGACCCAATCGTAGAAAAGAAGATCTAACGAGGGTGCTTGGCATTTGATTGCAACGCTTTCGTCAGAATTGACAATCTCGAGATCGGTCATTATAGCTGTAAAAGCCAGCCCCGCTTGTTCGAAGGCCTTGGCAGGTGTTGTGCCGATCCCTCGAATCCCCATATCAGCATCGTGGCGAAAATGTTCCCAGTGTGCATTCTGCTTCATAATGAGTGAATGATACAGCAAAAGAACTTAATGGACATTGAATATTCACCCGACTGTAATTATTCAGTTTGTAGGCATGGTTCAAATTAATCTAGCGCGGGTCTGACAATGCCTATACAATAACGAAAGAAGAAAAGGAGTCAGATGACCAACAAAACAACCCGAATCATTGCAGTATGGGGTGGTTTTCTCATTTTGTGTGTTGCTGTTTTCATAGTGGTTCCGGCAATACCCCAAGATTTGTCATATCATAATTTTGCAAACTCTGGGGCTTTATGGGGAGTACCTAACTTTGCTGATGTTGTTTCAAATATTCCTTTCGTGTTTGTAGGGATAATGGGATTGTGGACTGTTGCTAAATTACCCTACGCGATGCTGTCTCACGAACACTGGTTTTGGCTGATCTTTTTCGTTGGTGTTTTGCTGGTGGGATTTGGTTCAGGTTATTACCACTGGACCCCCAACAACAGTACTTTAGTGTGGGATCGTCTGCCGATGACTATTGGCTTTATGTCCCTTTTTGCGTTTGTTATTTTTGATCGGATGGGAAGGTGGCACGGTTTGGTGTTGTTACCCATTCTTTTGGTCTTAGGATCATCGAGCGTATTTTATTGGGATTATACCGAAAGCTTAGGTGCTGGCGACTTAAGACCTTATGCTATTGTTCAGTTTGGTCCATTCCTGTTCATCATAAGTTTGTTTTTATTGTTTTCCAGTCATTATACTGGAGGCAAGTATTTTGTGCGCGTTTTCCTATGGTATGCCTTGGCCAAAGTTTTCGAACATTTTGATCATGGTATTTACCAAATATCACATGGAATGGTAAGCGGGCATACGCTGAAGCATTTGGCGTCAGCCATGGCTTGTTATGAGGTGATTCAGTATTTACGGATGAGGCGTTTGCTTCCTAAAACGAAGAGTTCGGTTGTTTGAGAAATTCTAGTTCTTCTGGTGTTGATGTTCGCCTCAAAATTTTATTTCGATGCGGGAAGCGGCCGAATCTTGCAATGATGTCTCGATGCAAAATAGCGTAATGGTAAGCGTTTGCCTCACCTGTTGCCTCAAAAAGCTGAACGCTTTTTTCTTGCAGGGCAATGTCCTCGCTGTGCATAAAAGGCATGTAAAGGAAATGGCGCTGTTCAGGAGACAGTTGTTGGTCAAACTGATTTTCTAGTGCCTTTTGCGCAATTGCAAGCGCTCTGGTATCTGTCTGAAAGGCTTTCATGCTATTGCGGTAGAGGTTGCGTGGGAACTGATCCAAGACAACGACTAAACTCAATGCGCCTTCAGGTGTGTCCTGCCAATGATCCAGAGCGTTTATGGTAGCTTGGTTGTAAGCATTTTCAAACTGTTTGCGAATTTTTTCATCGAAATCCGCATTTTTTACAAACCATAGTTCTTTGTGTTTGGGGTCAAACCAAAAATCGAGGATTTGCCGTGGGTCAATGTTATTTGTCATAGTTATACCAGTGCTGAATCAAAATGTTGAATTTTATGGTAACGAAAAGCGCGCAGTTTACTTGAGGTAAATGAGCACTTTGAGTGCACCAGAAAATCCACAGTTTGATTTGGCTTCAGCATATGACATTCTGCCACATGAATTTTCCACACGCCAGGGTAAAAAATTGCGCAAATTTCCAAAAAGATATCCAAACAAGCAGAAAAATCGTATAGTGTTGCACACAGATGTCAACGTTCAATCTTTATTACTTTAGATGAAAAAACTCGTTCGGTTTTGTGCCTATAGTCTCTCGCTGTTGCTATTTTGCCTGATTATTGGTGGAGCTGGTGTTGTCTATGTGTTCTATCAATATGGTCGAGGGCTTCCAGATTACCAACAGCTAGCCACGTACGAGCCGCCCGTTATGACCCGTTTGTATGCAGGTGATGGTCGGTTGTTTGCTGAGTATGCCTATGAAAAGCGTGTGTTCATTCCCTTTGAAGCGATTCCAAAACGGATTGTGCAGACCTTTCTGGTGGCAGAGGATAAGAATTTTTATCACCATTTTGGTTTGGACTTTGGCGGTATTTTGCGGGCTGCCATCATGAATATCAAACGAGCCCAAGACAACCTTCGGCCCATGGGTGCTTCCACCATCACGCAGCAGGTGGCTAAAAATTTCCTTCTCAATAGTATTGCCCGTGAAACCTCCTTAACGCGCAAAATTAAGGAAGCAATCCTAGCATTTCGTATCGAGTTGACTTATTCCAAAGACCATATCCTTGAGCTTTATCTCAATGAAATTTATTTGGGTCGAGGCTCCTATGGAATTGCCTCTGCTGCGCTCAATTATTTTAATAAATCCTTGGATGAATTGACTATTGCTGAAGCGGCTTTTCTTGCAGGACTTCCCAAGGCACCCAGCCGTTACAACCCCTTGCGTTATCCCAAGCTTGCCAAAATCCGAAGGGATTGGGTCATTGGCCGAATGGAAGATGAAGGTCTTATCACCGGCAAAGAGGCTCAAGAGGCGATCAGTCAGCCCATTGTGTTGAAAAAACGGGGGCAGGCGCAAGTTGTGCGTGCTGATTATTTTGCCGAAGAAGTTCGACGAGATTTGTTTAAACGTTACGGTGCTCACGCGCTTTATGAAGATGGATTGACAGTTCGAACGACTTTGGATCCGCGGTTGCAAAACCTGGCAGAAAAGGCTTTGCGTGAAGGTTTAGAAACGTATGATAAGCGTCACGGCTGGCGTGGACCAGTGACGCATTTGCCATTTGGCAAATCTATTCCAGACTCTTGGATCGATCAGTTAAATACTGTGCCGCTGCCAATTGGGGTTGGGCATTGGACTTTGGCGGTTGTGTTGAAACTTGATGCCCAAGCTGCTCGCATTGGATTTGCTGGTGGATCCAAGGGAAAAATCCCATTGGCTGAGCTGAAATGGGCCCGGAAATATATTGATGCAGAGAATTTAGGACCGATGGTGCAAAAACCTCGTGATGTTTTGAAAGTTGGTGATGTGGTACTGGTGGATGAGCTAGAGGAGTCAGAGACCTACCGTCTCTGTCAACTGCCCAAGGTATCCGGTGCCATTGTAGTGATGGATCCGCATACAGGGCGAGTGCTGGGGATGTCTGGTGGTTATAGTTTTGCACTCAGTCAGTACAATCGAGCCACGCAAGCTTACCGTCAACCGGGTTCTGCCTTTAAGACTTTTGCATATCTAGCGGCTTTCGAGAAAGGATTTGGACCGTCGACAAAGGTAGTGGATGCTCCTTTTGCCATTAACTTGGGTTATGGATTGGGAGTTTGGAAACCAACCAATTACGAAGATAAATTCTTTGGTCCGACAACCCTGCGGGTGGGTCTGGAAAAATCGCGCAACCTTGCAACGATTCGTCTTATTCACGAATTGGTTGGCATCGTCAAAGTCATTGAAGTAGCCAAACGTCTGAGCGTCGTGGATGAGATGCCCAAGCAACTGGCAACAGTACTTGGGACAGAAGGAACAACACCGCTTCGCATGGCAGCAGCCTATTCAATGATTGCCAATGGCGGCAAGTGGGTAACTCCTACATTGATTGAACGTCTGCAAGACCGGAAAGGAAAAACGATCTGGAGTCACCAGACTCGTGAACTTCAGGGGGCGTCTCTTTACTCATGGATGTATCAAGAAGTTCCACCACTTGTTGATGTTCGCAAAGACGTTATTGACCCGGCAATTGCCTACCAGATTGTTTCTATATTGCAAGGAGCCATTACTCACGGAACGGGCCGAACAGTGCGGCGTATCATGGACCGAGATGTTCCACTTGCAGGAAAGACCGGTAGCACGAACGACCATTTCGACTCGTGGTTCGTTGGTTTCTCACCAGATTTATTGGTTTGTGTTTATGTAGGCTTTGATGGACCGCGTACTTTAGGAATTAAGGAAGGAGGGGCAAAGGTTGCCTCGCCAATATTCGCCCACTTTATGAAGGAAGCTCTGAAAGATATGCCAGCAGTACCTTTCCGGGTGCCGCCTGGAGTGCGGTTAGTCAAGGTGGATCGAATCAGCGGCAAGAAAACCAAGGGTGAGGGGCCCAATGTGATTATTGAAGCGTTTCGGGATAACCAAATTCCGGAAGGCTCAGTGGCGAATGCCACACAGGAAAGCGGGACTCTTCCTGACGGTGTGCGGGAATCGGTTACGGTGATCACCCCAGTTACTGGCACAGGAGGAATTTACTAATGCGTGCAGAGCATGAAACTCTTATCACATCTATCGAGCAAGCCCTTGAGCTTGTGAGGAGGCGTCTTTGACGTTGCTGGCTCAAGCAAGCATTTAGAGACGCTAAATCAACAGGCAGAAGATCCTAAAATCTGGGATGATGCCAAACGAGCGCAACAATTAATGCGTGAACGTGATCAAGTAACTCGTTCATTGACGCAGTTTCAAGGTCTTGAAGATGAGCTCAAAGACTGTATGGCAATGCTTGAGCTCGCTGAAGAAGAGTCAGATACTAGTTTCATTGAGGAAGCTGAGGCAGGCTTGAACAATCTACAGCAAAAGGTTGAGCGATTGCGGTTGGAAAGTTTACTGTCTGGTGAAGCTGATGATAACAATTGTTATATTGAGATCCATGCAGGGGCAGGGGGCACTGAAGCGCAAGACTGGGCCCTAATGTTGCAACGAATGTATGCGCGCTGGGCCGAAGCACACCAGTACAAGATTGAGTGGATCGAAGAAAGCCCCGGGGAAGAAGCTGGGATCAAATCATGTACTTTTCGGGTGAATGGCATACAGGCCTATGGTTGGCTTAAAACTGAAAGCGGTGTGCATCGACTGGTTCGAATTTCGCCGTTTGACTCTTCCAATCGTCGTCACACCAGCTTTGCCTCCGTTGGAGTCTATCCGGTTATCGAAGAGGACCTAGAAGTTGAAATTGAAGATAAGGATTTGCGAATCGACACTTATCGAGCCTCTGGCGCTGGAGGACAACATGTAAATCGTACTGACAGCGCGGTGCGTATTACCCACGAACCAACAGGTATTGTGGTGCAATGCCAAAACGATCGCTCCCAGCACCGCAATCGCGCCCAAGCCATGTCCATGCTAAAGGCCCGGCTTTATGAACTAGAATTACGCAAGCGCGAAGAAGCGGCCCAAGCTCAACACGAAGCAAAAACTGAGATTGGTTGGGGCCATCAGATTCGCTCTTATGTGTTGCATCCGTATCAGATGGTCAAAGACTTGCGCACTGGTGTGGAAAAAGGCAACGCCCAAGGCGTGTTGGATGGGGATTTAGATGCTTATTTGGAGGCGGCGCTGGCCCAAGGGGTTTAGAGTCTTAGGGTGTCCAAAAGCGCAATCTGTGCCCGGGGCGAGTATAGCACATTTTTACTGAACATCCCTGAAAGTACACAGATGTTTTCTTGCATTCGCAGCTGTGTATGATAGAATCACAGCTCAATTTTTTATTTTATGTGAAAAGGAAAAAGTATGATCCAGAAAATACCCATCACAGCAGCTGGTTTTACCCGCCTTGAAAAAGAGCTCAGTCATTTGAAAAAGGTTGAACGACCAGATATAATTCAGGCGATTTCAGAGGCACGAGCTCATGGTGACTTGTCAGAAAATGCTGAATACCACACTGCAAGAGAGCGCCAAGGTTTCATCGAAGGGCGTATTGCCGAGCTGGAAGGCAAAATTGGACGCTTTGATGTCATAAATATAAGCAAACTTAAAGGGCCAAAGATCAAATTTGGAGCAACAGTTACCCTTGCAGATGTTGGAAATGATAAGGAAATTAAGTACCGGATCGTAGGAGCGGATGAGTCAGACATTGCAAATGGTTTGGTGTCGATATCAGCGCCCATTGCTCGTGCGCTCATCGGTAAAGAAGAAGGTGATGTCGTTGATGTGCAAACACCGAAGGGGATGCGTTCCTATGAGGTGTTGTCGGTTGAGTTTAAGTAATCTGTGGATGCATTTTCGAAGTCCTGCTGGGTAGTTTATGACAAAGGCAAGGTGGGAAGCGCACACCAATGCTTGGGCCTAGCAGAGGCTTTAGGGTTTACCCCGAAGACCTTTGACATCTCTCCGCGTCTTCCTTGGAAATTCTTGAGTCCTGGCATGTGGTTGTCTCCTCTGCGCGGCGCAATGGACCAGAGTAAGAATTTCTTATCGCCTCCATGGCCGGATGTCATTATTGCCTCCGGTCGTTCGACAGTTGCCCCTACGCAAGCGATTCGCCGACTGACAAAAGGAGCAACGAAGGTTGTTCAGCTCCAGAATCCGACTATTCCTCCTGAAAATTTTGACTTGGTCATAGCCCCAGCTCATGACTGCATTCAAGGGCCTAATGTTTTGGTTACTCAAGGGGCTTTGCATTTGGTAAACCGCACGAAGCTTCAACATGCAGCGGAACATTTTAAACACCAGGTGCAGCACCTCAAAGCGCCTTTCTTGACAATTTTGCTGGGGGGTAACAGCCGTCGGTATCGACTGGATCCTGAAGTATCGCGAAAAATGGCAGCACAATTACGAGATGTTGCCCAAAAACAGAGCGTAAGCTTGCTTGTTATTCCTTCCCGGCGTACGGGCGCAGAAAATATTGCTGTATTTCAACAAGAATTACAGAATTGTCCAGCTGTTGTGTGGAATGAGGCAGGAGAAAATCCTTACATGGGCTTTTTAGCTCTTGCCGATTACATCATGGTGACCTCTGATTCGGTCTCGATGACCTCTGAGGCGTGTTATACTGGCAAACCGGTTTACACATACCATTTACCGGGAGGAGCGGCCATATCGGATCGTTTTCACAGCCTTTTTGTATACAAAGGCTATACGCGGCCATTTAAAGGACGTTTGGAAGCATGGGAGTATCCACCCCTAGATGAATTCTCAAAAGTCGTTGAGGCAGTTAAACAGAGGCTATACTGAAGCTGAATCAAACTGTTGAGTTTTCTGATTAATAGACTTACGGTAACCTGAGTTTTGGATAAGAGGTCTTTCTGCCTACGGTTCGTCATTCCAATCAAGTCTTAATAAGCCTTGAGTTCCAAAATCAACGTTCAGGATCACGATCCGTAGGTAGCCCATTTTCACTTAACAGCCCTGGATTACTGCATACTGAGTTACTGCATGAGGGGATGCAATCTTCCGTGCTTTCTAGACACGACAATCCAAACCTCTTTGCTTTTGTCATGAGCGCTGCAAAAATACTCAAGCTGTCCTTCAACCCATACAACAGAACCTGCAAATAAGGACGCTAGGAAAAATAACCTTTACAATTTAACTAAAATACTTTATAGACAGCGTTACGCAGCAAGATCAAGCAACAGAACGCGAAACACGATTATAAATGTTATTTTTCCTAGCGTCCTAAGTACGTGTGGGCATACTCGATAATCAATGGGTCCTCAATAACCACGTGATGCGGTCTGGAAAGGCTTTTGTCTGAGTCGGTTACAAGCTCAAAACTCATGATGCGAATGTGGTTAGGCGTGAAATAAACACGTGGATCGTCTGCTATTTTGCCAATTAGGTTAACTCTATTCAATAAAAGCATGGTTCTTTCTCCTTCTCCTTCTCCTTAGGGCTTTATTATCATAAACGCTCTTTATAAACGCCCCGGGGAGCAATTGTTCCCCGGGACTGGCCGTAACGAAAAGCACCACGCACCCCAATGCCATAGCTACATAAATACTCAAGTCCTGGGAGGCCACCGTCTGCGCCGCAGACTTTTGCCACAAGAATACGCGAAATAAGCAAACTTGTGGCACACAGCAGCGCTTTTGGTGGTAAATAGGGACGAGATATAGTATGTTGGCGTCAGCCATTGGTTGATCTCCTAGTGGTTAGATCGATCATGGTTAGTGGCGCTATGGGTGTGTCATCACCCGTTGCGTCACGACTTAAGAGAAAGGTTAGCGCAAATTTCTTGATGAAGCAACAGTAAATTTAATTTAATTTCTATGTAATTCGTTGGGGAATGTTATGCACGATATGCATGAGTTCCCAGTTAAACATGACAATTTCAAGCATATAGAACTCCTGAGAGAACGTATATCAATGCGCTACAACAACGGTCGCAGTGTGTAACCCTTCAAGCCGTCGGCACTGGATTCATCACCCGGTAATAATGATCTGCGTGCTGGTTGTAAGTTTCAGCAGCAATATAATCACCCGCGGCTGTTGCATCCTTGGCTAGATTTAAATACTTATTGTACTGATCGGAGGCTTGGTTGCGGCGCTGATTGGAGCGTCCTGAACCTCCACCTCCTTTTCCCTGATTGTTCCCACCTCTGCGATTATTGGGAAAGCGTCCTGGTCCGTTGCCTGGGGCGCGTGTTTTACTCTGTGGCCTTATAGTCCTAGGTTGTACTGGTACTGGAGGAATGGGCATGAGTTTTTCTCCTGAATTTGTCATAGTTTATGTCTCCTGATTATTCTTGTTTACTTTTGCTAGCAAACACCGGGGAATCCCGGCTAAATCTGTTGTGCTTTGTATCATCGTTAATCCTGTCTGTATCATAATATTCTCTACCTCTTGTTTTTGACCTTTACCAATTTCAAATGCCACAAGTCCTTCTGGAGCCAGAAGAGCTCTGACATAAGACATGATCTCGCGATAACACGCCAAACCATCTCTTCCCCCTTGCAAGGCCAGCAGGGGATCATAATCCTTAACCGCCTTGGAAAGCTGCCCGATTTCATCTGCTGCAATATAAGGTGGGTTGCTCACAATCACATCAAAAGGGCCTTCAAGATCTTGGCCCCAATTGCCTTGTACAAACTGCACCCGTGCATCCATCTGTAACCGCTTGGCATTGGACATCGCCACCTTTAGAGCGCGCGGACAACAATCAACTCCAACACCTTGGGCTTGTTTGAGCTCCTTAAGGAGGGCTAATAACAAACACCCAGTTCCAGTCCCTAAATCCAAAATCTGCAATGGCGCAGCACGATCTTTAACAAAAGACAAAACCGTTTCAACCAAAGTTTCACTATCTGGACGTGGATCCAGTGTATCTTGTGTCACATAAAACGGCAAACCCCAAAATTCACGCTCACCAATAATCTTTGAGACGGGTTCGTGTTGAGAGCGGCGATCAACCACAGCTGCAAAATTATCTTTCTGTTCTGGGCTTAAGGCGTATTCAGGATGAGCTAACACAAACTCATCACCACATTTCAGTACATGTTTTAATAACAAGCGTGCATCTAAAGCTCCACTTTCTATGTGAACAGCATCCAATTGTTCCCGGGCCCATTTGAGGCGTGTATCTAGAGACTCAGTATGTATTGCTCTCATTCGCTGATATCTGCCAATTGACTGGATTGATCTTCAGCAATCAGAGCGTCAACAAGTTCGTCGACAGCATTGCCTTCCAAGACCTGATCCAGTTTGTATAAAGTTAAATTAATGCGGTGGTCCGTCACGCGGCCTTGAGGGAAATTATAGGTGCGAATCCGCTCAGAACGATCGCCACTGCCAACTTGCGTCTTGCGAGCAGCTGCCCGCTCAGCCTGCTTTTGTGCCCGTTCATGCTCAAATAATCGGGCTCTTAAAATCTTCATCGCCTTGGCTTTGTTTTTGTGCTGCGATTTTTCATCTTGCTGTTGCACAACAACACCTGTGGGAATGTGGGTAATACGAACCGCGCTATCAGTTGTGTTCACACTTTGCCCGCCTGGCCCACTCGAACGATAGACATCAATGCGCAGATCTTTTTCCTCAATCTGCACATCCACTTCTTCAGCTTCCGGCAGTACCGCAACGGTCGCTGCTGAGGTATGAATGCGCCCACTGGTCTCAGTGGTCGGGATTCGCTGGACACGATGCACTCCGGATTCAAACTTGAGCCGCGCAAATACACCTTGGCCCGAGACTGTAGCCACAGCCTCTTTGATACCACCTATCCCAGTTTCGCTCATGTTCATGATTTCAAAACGCCATTTGTGTTTTTCTGCATATCTTTGGTACATGCGCAATAAGTCAGCAGCAAAAAGGGCTGCCTCATCACCGCCTGTTCCAGCACGAACTTCAACAATCGCGTTACGTTCGTCCGCTGCATCTTTAGGGAGCAATAAAACTTTAACTTGATGCTCTAATTTCGGTAGCAATTGGCGCAAAGCTCTTTGTTCTTCTTCGGCCATTTGTTTAAGATCAGAATCACCTTCACAATCAGCAAGCAATTCTTCAAGCTCACTCAGTTCTTTTTGCGTCTGCCGCAAAGCGTGAATCGCCTCAACAATAGGTTTGAGGTCTGAATATTCCTTAGAAATCTTACCGTACTCTTGGGCATTAAACCCTTGCGAGCTAGCCAGTTCTTGGCCCAGCCTTTCATGGCGCTCGACAACTTGATCAAGTTTTTGTTGTAAACTCAAAGCTTTCCCTACTGTTGCTGTAAATACTCGACAATTTTGTCGTCTGCTACTTGCCTCTGCTCACCAGAGTCAAGATCTCGCACTAAAATCTTGCCCGCCTCCAACTCTTCTGCTCCAAGAAGCAGCGCACAACGAGCCCGTTGCTTATTTGCTCGCGATAGGCGCTTTTTCAGTGCCCCTGCATAACCCAATTCCACTTTGATCCCGTGGTGGCGAAGCCGCTGAGTTAGCTCTAAGGCCTTCGCCTCAGCAACGTTTCCAATGGGGATCACTGCAATGGGACGCAATGCCTGAAATTCGCCCTTGGCTAACAAAGCCAAACGCTCAATGCCAGCGGCCCACCCAATTCCTGGAATTTCCGGGCCACCCATCACCTCAACCAGTCGATTATAACGCCCGCCAGCTAAAACGGTTGATTGAGCTCCGAGACCATCGGATACAAACTCAAAGGTTGTATGTGAATAGTAATCGAGGCCTCGCACGATCCTGTTATTAATGTGATACTTCACATCCAAAAAGTCAAGCTGTTTTAATACCTGAGCAAAAAAGTCTTCTGAAGCTGCATTCAAATGATCCCGGTAAATCGGGGCTTGTTCAACAATTTTGATATCCCGCAAGTCCTTAGAATCCAAAACCCGAAGTGGATTTTTCTGCAAACGCCGCTGGCTATCCTGAGACAACTGACCTTCAAAATCACGCAAATAAGCGGTAAACGCTTTAAGATACGCCAACCGGCTTTCAAGATCACCCAGCGTATTGATCTCTAACGTAATATTACCCTCTAAGTCCAAGGCATCCAGAATCTGTTGAGCCATGGCAATGACTTCAGCATCTGCCAGCGGCAGATCCACCCCAAGAAGTTCAACACCAATTTGGTGAAATTGCCGGTAACGTCCCTTTTGTGGGCGCTCATAGCGAAACATGGGACCAGCGTAGAAAAACTTGAGCGGCAATTGCTGGGTCAATCCATTGGAAAGAATAGCGCGCACAACACTGGCTGTTCCTTCTGGACGCAAGGTTAACAACTTGCCACCCCGATCTTCAAATGTATAGGTTTCCTTGGTGACAATGTCAGATGTCTCGCCGATGGATTGAAAGACAGGAGCATATTCAAAAATAGGAGTATCAAGGGTCTCATAACCATAACATTCAACGATTTGCCTAGCAGTCTCAACCACATGCGCGTGACGACGCCGTTGGCTGGGCAATAAATCGGTTGTTCCGCGAACCGGCTGCAGCACTTGTGTCTCCTTCTATATTACCAGGATGAAATTCAATGTGTTTCTTGCAATATACACGTGCTGAATCAAAATGTTGAGTTTTATAACGAAGGGAAATAAATTTTCATGAGGTGGCCCTGGCATTTTATGTGATTTTATTTGACGTAGGTACACATTATAGATTACAATAAGGGGGTGTACTAAAGGGAAATGAAGATTTCCCACGGGTATATTGATAAATAAAACCAAGGGAGGTATCAATGAAAAATTTAGCTGCAATCTCATGTCTTTTAACTTCGTCACTTGTTGTTTCAAATACTGCATCGGGGAGTGATTGTCCTGACATTGTGGGAGACAAAGAGGTAGAATTTTATCAAGCTATAAAGGAAAGTAAAGCTCTTTCCGATGATTTCAAGCATAAAGTATTTGTTTTCGACAATAAAAAATGGTTTATCTCCAGAGAATATGCTGATCCTAAACCTATAAATAATCCGAAATCGATTATTACTTCAGGCTCAAAGAAGGTGGTGCAAGATGGAATAGACTTTATTAAGTCTGAAATAGTAGAGAATCCAAAAAGATTGAGATGCTACTACCGATTACATTGGATTCGTACTTACATGCGAGAATTGGGGCGACTTGCTCACACCGATTTTCATATAAGTTATGTATACCCACCCAACGATTAAGTTTTACGATTTGGGGTTATTTTTTATGAAGTATACCCGCGAGAAATGAAAACCGCTATACCTGTGGGAAATGAGGATTTCCAGTTTAATGATAGCTGCCAGCTCGCAGTGTACTTGGGTAAATTCGCACTTTGAGCGTATCAAGGAACAGAGGCTTTCATTTCCCCTCAGTATAGCACATTGCTCAGACCTTCGCTAAACGCTGCCGATACGCTTTTGGATTTTGGATTGGGTTTTGATTGATTTCCTACAAATCCTTGCTGGGATTAGTGTAGGGTGCATTTTGTGCGTTGGTCAACTCCTCAAGTTGCCGCAAACGTAATGTATCAGCTTGGGCATCCTGCAAGCTATTGTCTTGCCTGGGTGTCCAGCACAACCACCCCAACGCCGCAACCACAAAACAGACAGCTGCAATCAACAATACCCATTTTTTGGGCATACCCTCATCTAGCACAGGAGAAGAAATAATAAATGCTTCGGAACTGATTTGAGGGGAGAATTCTCTCAGATATAGATTAACAAGATCCTTGGCATTGAGCTCTAAAAACTCAGCATACGCCCTCAAGAATCCCAAAATATAGACACGCTCAACTATTCCCTCCAATGTGCTTTCCTCAAGATAACCCAGATACTCTTGGCTAATCCGTAAACGCTCGGCAACTTCTTGTAGCGATTTCTTCTGTTCCAACCTGGTTTGCTTGAGGATTTTTCCTACAGAGTGAAATTTCTCATCGGCTGATACGTAACTATCATGTCGCTTAAGGGCAGGAGCTGACGTCATGCTTTGTGCCTCATGCTTTATTTTTGAAAACCTTGAGCCAAGTTAGCAAAATGTGTAGGGGATGTGCAAGTACCCAACAATAATACATTCACGCCAACCCTAAACCTTGCAAAATTTTCAAAGCGCTTGTCAGTGTCAGATTGGTTTTGCCTTGCTCGAAGCTATTCAGGGTTGGTTTGCTCACACCAACCAAAACCGCCAACTGCTCTTGAGTCAGTTTTTGTTGTCTGCGGCGTTTTATGGCTTCTTCGACAAGTCCTGACCAATTAAGGCGAAGGTTCCGTTCCATCGTTTCTCCATCATAGTAACCAATTTTTTCTTTAAGAGGGGGCTGCCAATTGGCGCCTTTAAAATTGCGTGTTTGGCATCTTCGAGATTGCGCTGTAATTTCTCGACAGCCATTAGGGTGGCGGTTTTTTGCAAATAAAATTCCTCTGCTAGTTTAATAATATTTTTGGGTTTTAGCTGCCCCAACAGTAAATCCTTGCTGCCACCAATAGCTAATGCAACGGTTTTGTACTGGTAAATTGCCGATGAAATTTCATCATAGGCAGGTGTTAACCTAAACCCTGAGTCATGGTGAAACATTGCAAAATTCTTTAAGTGCATATCAGTATTACCCAGCAAAAATCCTGCCAGAATGCGCTGAAAAAGTCGATAGATTTCTATAGGAATACACCCTTTTGTCTTGAGGATAAAATTTGCCATATCTTTGTGAGCGCCATCATATTTAGCATGTGATGGCAGATCCAGAAGTTGGGTGAATTCCTCGAAATGGAGGCGCCCAACATTGGCTGTCCGATCAAAACGCTTGATAATGAGGGCTGGCTTAGAAATTCCCTCAACCTTACCGATATCCATCTCAACAACTTCATCATCTGGCAATAAAGCTTTGAAAGCCAAAGTTGTCAAATACTCATTTGCCACTAAGTTATCATGATGTTGGGAGGGTAGTTTACCAATATGCGTACTGATTTTTCCCGAAGTTGTAGGATATAATTTGCCGTCAGACTCGATGAGGGCCAGCTTTGGCTGGATACCTGACAAAGAGGACCTACTGGCCAAAAGAGCAACCTCCACCGGATCTTCCATATTTAACAGTTGTTGACTCAATTTTCGCGGCTCAGGATCAATGACAGAAACTGCGCCAGCACAGTCTTCTCCAAAGGCCAATAGTAACTCAAAGCGCGATGCCATCCGCCTGCCAAGCAGTCGGGTCTGAGCGGTTTCCAACCAACCTTCCGCAACCAAATTATCAAAAAACGATGGCAAGCCCACCTGACTGATGAATGTTTCTCTTTGTAGAGGAAGGCTATAGGCAATAGCAGGCTGATCTGACCCGAGATAACTGTCGTCGTAAGTAAACGAACTCCGATTTCCTGGTTCCTCACGCAGAACTCCCGCGAAGTGGTTCTTATAGTAGACGTTACCCCAAAGCAGGTTGGCCACAGTAAATCCTTTTTTACAATTTTCCCTATATGCATATTATAGTAAAACATGGTTTACTTTCAAGAGTTTGATTCAGCGTAACTAACCTGAGTTTTGGATAAGAGGTCTTTCTGCCTACAGGTCGTCATCCCAAACGTTGCTTTTAGAATCTAAGCCTTGAAAAGGATTAGATTCTAAAAGCTTACGATTTGGGATCCCATTATTTTTCTTCAAAGTCTTTATAAAATAATTGGATCCTGTCCCGGATCAAGTCCGGGATGACGCTCAATAGATCGCAAAGATTTTCCAATTCGCGCGACTTACAGTGTTTTAAATAATTTATTCTTAAGCCTTTTTGTTTTTCTTTTTGCTACTTGTCTGTTGCAAACTAGTGGGGGCTCATCGCCGCCCCCACGAATTTGCAGCAAAAACGGGGCTCAGTATAGTTTCTCTCCTGACCTCTCATCTTTATAAGCAAAAGTGCTTTCCTGTGCAAATGTTATCTTAATATTTAAATATATCTTTTAGATATTTTTCGAATATCGGAAGTATACTAAAGATGGGTCACTCGTAATTCCTTGAAAAACAAGGTGTTAGAGCCTACCGTGGTTTTGACCATTGCTGTTTTTTTACTTAACTGAAGGTAGTTAGCATCGAATTTTCTGATTAGGAAAAAATCTCCTTACCCACTCAAAACGCAAAAGAGCCATATTATATATACTCATGCTGAATGAAAGTGTTTAAAATTTTATCCAATTGTGGTAGTTAAATACCCATGCAAGATTTTTTGACCCCATCTGAACGTGACGACTTAATAGCGCAGCACCGTCAAGAGAAGAATCGGCGTGTAGCAGACCGCATTAAGGCAGTTCTTTTGTCAG
>JBDLIP010000025.1 GCA_039714795.1 Pseudomonadota bacterium
AGATATTTATGAAAAGCCTAGAGGTTATTAGTTTACGAGATAGCAAAACCGGACATTTTTAAATTGCTAGAATAGGACATTTCTAAATTGCTTTGACAGTTTTTCAAATCGACGCTCATCCCCCACGGGACGTCATCCCAGCTGCCCATTTCCCCCAGACCCGAAGGGGCTGGCTTGGGAAATGGAGTGAGCCGGGATCCAGTTTTTTACTTTCAGTGCAAAAAAACAATTAGATACCGGATAGCTGAATTTTGCATGCTGATTTACATTGCAGTTTACTTGGGTAAATGAGCACTTCGCGCGTATCAGGAAACAGAGGTTTTGATTTCACTTCAGTATACGAGAAATAAGGCTGGCGGATGGGGTGGGATTCGAACCCACGAAGAGGCGTAAACCCCTTGCCGGTTTTCAAGACCGGTGCCTTCAACCGCTCGGCCACCCATCCATCACAAATGTCATTCTGCCGGGAAACACCTAAAGAAGCAATCCCTTTGTGAATTTTTAATTCTGTTTTTGCGATTGTAGTACAGGCAAAAACTCTTTTACTAGGGCGCGGTATACCTCACGCTTAAAGGGAGCAACAAGATAGATAAGCTTGTGAATGTCGACCCACTTCCAGTGGGAAAACTCAGGGTGGGAGTGGCTATCTAGATTGATCTGGGAGTCATCGCCCTCAAAGCGCATTAAAAACCAAGTCTGCTTTTGTCCGCGGTAGCGGCCGTTCCAGCAGCGTCCTACCAGGTGTGCAGGCAGGTCGTAGGTGTATTCTTTCTTAGATTTGGCCAAGAAGGTGGCGTTGTTGGTGCCAATTTCTTCCTTCAATTCTCGGATGGCGGTTTGCTCAGGTGTTTCGCCCGGATCCAAACCGCCTTGAGGCATTTGCCATGCTGTTCTATATGAGTCAATCCGCTGAGCCACAAATACTTGATCGTCTGCATTTACAAGCATAACGCCTACAGAGGGGCGATAGGGGAGGTTAATTCGTGGAGGCCATCTCATGTCATTCTTGGGTGTCTCTTTTGGTCATAATAATTGCCACTTCAGGTGCTGGCAGCAGTGCAGTGATCGGAATCAGCGTCAGGCCCTTTTGTTCCAAAGTGGGAGTCCAGTGGCTTAAGACTTCCAGAGAAGATGTATTGGCCTGGACAATGGCAATTGCTTGACCTTTGCGCCTTGCATCCCGTTCAAGATTATGTAGCTGCCTTTCTAAAGGGGTCGAATCGGGAGTTTGTTTTAGCACGTGTGAGCATGCAAGATGTGGCAGTTGCATATCTTGGGCTAGATTATTTGCCGTTGCAACGGCTTGACTATCTACAAAGAGCAGACCTCGATCTTTTAGTTGCCTAAAGAAAGGTTCTAGGGCGGTTTGATTGTTTAGGAACTGACTGCCCGATAAGCCCACAAGTCCAACGTATCCACCGGTTTGGCTGAGGATCCAATGCAATCGTTGGGTGTTTTCTTCAGGAGAGAGATAAGTGAGCAGGGTATGCGGGCTCAGATTACTGGTCGGTGACCGTTGGGATTCAAGGGCAATGCCGAGCAATACCTCGTGATGATGGTCGCGGGCTTGCTTTATGGACTGATTAATAGCCGCTGTGTAGGGAGAAAAGGCCAAGGTGACTGGACTGGGTAGGCGTTCAATTGCCTGGCTGGTGAGAATATGGTCAGGTCCCAAATTGGTTACGATAATGGCAATTCGGGGATTTTTTGGGTTAACGTCCGCTTTTTCAGCGTAGGCTTGCCGGGGTTGTAGACCGTCATCTGCTATGGCGGGCAATAGCCCCATTTCGGTTTCCTCAACCAGGTTTGAGGTCACCAAATCCCAGATGGTTTCACTACCACCATCTAAAACATTGTCTTCAAGCTCTTCTGCATTTGCAAAGACAAACTCCTCTAACGGTGTGGCTTCGGGAAGGTCTAACACCAGTGCGTTGGACATTCGCAGGTCAGGATAAGTTGGCGCAAAAACAGTCCAGCCAAAAAAGGCCACGATGACAGCCACAAATATGCTCCACGAAGCTAATAAAGTTCGAGAGCGTTTCGGGCGTGGTTGTTTTGCTTTTAAGTTGCGTGACATTTTTCAAATTTCCTTTGTTGACTTAACACATTACCATTACCTCCTTTTTAGAAAGCTTGAGCGCAAAGTGCAAGCCCTGAGATTGAATTTGTGTAACTATTCGGTCCAACGGCCGTCATCCTGGCCCGTAGGGTGATCAATCCAAATAAAAATATGTTGCAATATGTTCTTGTTTATACTATACGTGTTTTTACATAAGATTGTAACTGTTATTTATTATTCAACAGAATTAAAGGTGTATAGAATGAATTTTAAGAATAAATTGATCCAATTTGTAAGCGTTTTTGTGTTTACGTGTTGTGCGTATGGAAGCCAGATCGAGGAACTCTCTATTAAGATTACTCGCTATCGTAGTAATACGTATTTGCATGTTTTTGACAAGGGTGGAGATATAATTAAAAGGTCTTTACCGGCAGATGAAGATGAAGGGACCATCAGTGGTATAATAAAATATGATAAATTTGGTAATGTGTTCCTCGATGGAAAGCAAAACGGGAAAATTAACATTGAGACATTTGGAGCAGTCACAGTTAGTGATTTTGAAGGTTTTCTAGATTTAACGGCTGATTCAGTCATATTCCAAGGAAACACCACAATTCTTGGGACTGAAAGATTTGATGTTTCCAACTTTACCCAAATTGAAAACGGTCTTTTGGAACTCGTATCAGGGACGTACAATTTTGAGAAACTCAATAATTTGGGGATAATCTCTGCAATAAGCAATTTAGTTGTCGATTTAAAGAGCTCCATTGGAATCCAGCTTGGTCACTTATCTGCACCTAACAAGCTTAGCTTTAAAACACCAGGTATGAATCTCCAGGTGTTGAGAGAAAAATGTGGACTTGTTTTAAACAAGGATCAGCTTGTTTATGTGAATGGTCGTAGTTTATCAAAAAGTACTAATCAAAATTCTACCTCTGATCCGCAACGCACACACTATATTTTAGATTCGAAAGGTACATACGAGGCAGAGGAAGCATGGCAGAGAAAGGCGATTTTCGATCTTAACCAAGAAATCTCTAATGGTAGTTACCAATTGCAGGGCTCTTCAGAAATCTATGATGTGAAAAGTGCTGTAGGGAAAGGCAAACAAAGAAACTTCAGCGTTTTTTCTGGCGGAAAAGATCATAGAGGAAGAAATTATGATTTATCCAAGTATCAAAAAAAATATTCGACAAAATTTACAGTTGTTAATCAAGATACGCTTGACTGTGCTATAGCATTAAAGAAAGGGCAGGAATTATTGAATCCTTTAGCCATAGATATGGCTCATGCTGAAAACCCAACCGGAGGTGCGCCTAGTGGTCATGGAAATGTTCAAGAAGAGCAAATGGCTTACAGATCCGCTCTCTATGCTGCTTTAATGGAAGAATACCGCAAAAACAATCAGTTAAGTCATGCTGAATTACCTGGTCAGTATTTTATTCCAATGCAGGGAGGGATTTGTGTTCCTGGCGTTGCCGTGTTTCGAAATGGTGTGGATAAAGGTTATAGCTTTAGAGAGCCTGTATATGTAGATATCTTTGCAGTTGCGGCCTTTCGCCACCTAAACAGAAAATTCCTTGCCCCGAATCGAGCAGGGAAAGTGGATGAAGATATTTTCCCAGAATTGCAAAACACTGGAACATATTGGGCATACATGAAGAATAAAATTCGTTCTATGTTTGTTGCAGCTCTTGTAAATGGAAATGATTCACTTGTCCTGGGTGCACTAGGGACTGGTGTATTTGAAAATCCGGTTCCCAAGGTTGTTAACTTGTTTGCTGAAGTAGCTAGAGAATTCGATGGATATTTCCAGAAGATAGTCTTTGCGGTTCTTGATAGAGACGGTCAGACTATTAAGCAATTTGAACAGGTGTTTGCGAACCGTACGGTTTTCGATAACTTTAAACCATTACAAGTTACTACAAATCAAAAAACCATCATTTCTCAAATTAAGCATCAAGCAAAATTTGCTTTACGCAGAGATGGTAGGGGTGCCAAAACTTGGTTATGGCAACTAAAAAACCTTTTAGACAGAGAAAAGCAGGCTAGACGTAACCTGAAGCTTGTTAATGCGCTTTATAAATTCCTACTCAACGAGTGTGAATTTGACTTTGCTCTTGCAACGAAAAATCCAAACGAGCAAAAACAAATATTCGAGCAACGTGTTGCGTCAGTTGATAAAAATGAAGTGAAGTCTCGTCAGAGGATAGCAAGATATGGGCAGCCAAACGATAGAGCAGCAAAAAGAAATGCCATCAAATGGTTGGTAAGATTAAAAACAGCAGTTGAAGGTGCAAAGGGAAAGGGGGTACAATCCGCACATATGCAAAGCCTTGATAAGCAATTGCTCAAAAAGGATTGCTTTGATCTGAACCAGATTAAGTATGGGCGGTTAAGTATGTCTAAGCCGGCTTGGGCAATAAAACTGACTGGGCAACCTGCTAGTAGGGAGATACAAAAAGCTACCCGGCTCATTAATAAAACAAAGCCAGCCGATGTTACAAATTTAGCAAGTCGGGCAATGCAACGAAAAGGAAAAGGAAACTCCATAGATCGGTTAGTAGAATTAAGAACAGCTATGGAAATTCTTAAAAATGATCCTGGATCACAGAAAAAACTTGCCATCCTTAATCAAGCGCTTACAGCTAGTAGATTTGACTTTGGTAGAGTTAAATGGAGTTTAACCAGTGCTAGTAAAAAAGTGCAGTCAAAGCCAACTTGGTGGATAGGCCAGTAATTTAAGTGGGGCTTAAATGGGGGTATCCTCCATTTAAGCCCTGTTATTTTTGTCACTCCGCAACGCCACAGGCAATGCGCGAGCCGCCACCGCCGAGTTTTTCCGGGGTATCTGAATAATTATCGCCCTTTTCGTGAATCATTAAGGCGTGTCCAGGCAGGTCAGATAGTTTTAAGCGAGGGGCGATGAGGGTTTCTGTTGCCTCTCCTTGCTCATTTACATTCAAAACCGGCAGGTCGCCCAGGTGGCCAAGGCCCTCTGGGCCTTGGTGGCTTGCTGTTTCTTCTGGGTCATAGTGTCCTCCTGCCGCTAGTCCTGGGAACATTTTTCCAGCTTTTCCCTTTTTCTTTGCTGCACAACTTGGATGCTCATGCAGGTGAAATCCATGCGGGCCTGGTGGAAGGCCTGTTAGGTGGGTTTTGAGCTCCAGGCCATTTTCTGAGTCCTTTGCAAGGACGTATCCTAAATGAGCCCCAATTCCGTTTGTAACCAGTTGATAGATCTCGATCCTCATTTCCTGCGTGCTTGCTCCATTGGCCAGCAGATTGGCCGAGAAAAAGGCAAGGCTTATGGTAAAAGTGGTCAAGAGTTTATGCATTTTTTGGCATGGTTCAAATCGAAGTTACAACCTACTCGGCCATCATCCTGGACGTTGCATTTGGAGTTCATGGCCGTAAGGCCAATGAATCCCAAATGCTTACGATCCTGAATCGTAAGGTTTTGCCTCCTCAAGTCTTACCAGACTTGAGTTCCAAAACCAACGTTCAGGATGACGATCCGTAGATAACACATTTTCACTGAACAGCCCTGTTTTACGAAAATTTATGCTTGCGTTTGCCGAAAAACAGGACTAGTCTTCAGGGGTAAGCGTGGCAGGGCGGTGTACCATCACCGCCCCAGTCCACTAACCAACCCGATCTATAACGGAGATCAGATATGGCTAACGCCAATGTACAGTATGCCGACCTTCAGCGCCAGCGTTTCCTGGGGCCGTTTGTTTGTGTTTGCTTGTTTCTGCTTAGTTTGCCGCGGAAACGTTGTGGAGAGGTATATTGTGGCGAGTGGTCTGGGAACCTGGCACGTTTGCCTCTATAGGGGTCAGTTCTTACTAGTTTAGTGGGGGCTGGCCCTGATAGGGGCAAGTTGAATGCTGTCAGGCTATGATCTTTTTTTGTTGCTCGGGAATGTAAGTAAACCCTAGACTTAAAGGAGCACAAAAATGCACTTATTGAATCGAGTCAGCTTGGTGGGCAAGTATTCGAAAAATATCTAAAATATATATTTAAATATTAAGATAACATTTGCACAGGAAAGCACTTTTGCTTATAAAGATGAGAGGTCAGGAGAGAAACTATGATCGACTAAAACGCGCAAAATGGGAAACAATTCTGGAAGACGCTGTATTTCATCAATTATCACAAGTCCGTTTAGCGACTCTAGAGCAAGCATTGGATCTTGTAGCTCGGATAAATGACGTGGATCTTCGAGGTCAAACAGTGTTTTTGGTCCCTGATAATCCTTGACATAAGCCTCTGCCAGTGTTGTTTTTCCACACTGGCGCGGTCCAAGAATCGCGCAAACTCGGCCAATTTGAAACGCAGAGTCAATTCTGCTGAGAAATTGAGATCGTGCTAACATTATCTTGTAATTTAGTATACTGACTACTAATTTACAAGGCAAATCAGAAATCAGCAAGGCAGTGCTGCGTTTCAGCGCAGCACTGCCTTGCTGATTTCTGACTTGCTGATTTCTGATTTGCCTTGTATTTTTTGATTGGAACAAGATACTTTTTGTTTGTAGGGCAAAGCGCCATTTATGCCCGGGACGGGTATACCTAAAATTCAGATTACCCACTCAAAACGCAAAAGCCTTCTTTTGGGTCATAGTGTTCTCCTGCAGCTTTCAAATCCAACTCTTTACGAGCTGGGGAAAAGTTTGTCCCTTACTGGATTTTGGATGGGCAGCCGGGATGACGGCCGAGTGGATTACACTGAACAATCCTGGATCTAGGATCACACCGTTTGAGTCTCTCTTACAAATCGTGTAAGGTCCTTGCATAGTTTGCTATGTATAAGGAGTAGGGGCCGTTCATGACACAATATATTTTTGTAACCGGTGGTGTGGTTTCAGCCCTTGGCAAGGGCCTGGCGACGGCTTCTTTGGCGGCTCTGCTAAAGGCTCGTGGTTACAAAGTGCGGGTGCGCAAATTTGACCCTTATCTAAACGTAGATCCAGGCACCATGAGCCCGAGCCAGCACGGTGAGGTGTTTGTCACCGACGATGGGGCGGAAACCGATCTTGATTTGGGGCATTATGAGCGCTTTGCTGATGTCACTTGTACATCAGATGATAACCTAACTGCGGGGCAAGTGTACTCCTCAGTGATTGCCAGGGAACGCAGTGGTGATTATCTGGGCGGCACAGTTCAAGTAGTGCCGCACATTACCAACGCCATTAAAGAGGCTCTGGTGCGAGGTGTTGATGCGGACGTTGACTTTCTGTTGTGTGAGATCGGCGGAACTGTTGGTGATATTGAAGGCTCTCCTTTTCTAGAAGCCGTGCGTCAGTTTCACAACGAAGTGGGACATGAAAATGCCATGTTCATTCATCTGACATTGGTGCCCTACATTGCCAGTGCTGGTGAGTTGAAAACTAAGCCTTCACAGCACTCTGTAAAAACCCTACAGCGTGAGGGAATTCGTGCTGATATGCTGTTGTGTCGTTGCGATCGACCTTTACCGGAAAGTAGCAAGGCAAAGCTGGCTTTATTTTGCAATATCGCCCCGGAAAATGTCATAGAAGCCATCGATGTGGACAACGTGTATAAGGTGCCGTTAGAGTTTGCTCGTCAAGAAATGGACCTGCGGGTACTGTCGCATTTTGGCATTCCCAATCCCCCCGAGGCGCAAATGCAAGAATGGCAAGATATGGTTGAGCGGGTCAGTAACGCCAAGCAGTCCGTGACTATTGCCATTGTTGCTAAGTATTTGCAGTTAAAAGATTCCTACAAGTCATTGATTGAGGCGCTGGCGCATGGAGCAGGTGTGCATCAGGCTCAGATGAATATCCTATGGCTCAATCCGGAAGAATTCGAACAAGGGGAGGGGGAGGCGCGTACTCCCAAACCAATTTCTGAGATTGAACAAACCCTAGCGCAAGCAGATGGTATTTTGGTGCCGGGTGGATATGGCGTGCGGGGTACTGCTGGTAAAAGCGCAGCTATTACCTATGCCCGAGAAAAGAACGTTCCCTTTTTAGGCATTTGTTTTGGCATGCAGTTGGCAGTGATTGAGGCGGCCAGGAATTTAGCCGATATTCCTCAGGCCAATTCGACAGAATTTGGCCTGACAACTGAGCCGGTAGTGGGGCTGTTGACCGAATGGATGAAAGGTAGCCAGCTCGAAAAGCGCTCTCATGAAAGTCAAAAGGGTGGTACCATGCGTTTGGGAGCCTACGATTGTTATCTGGCTCCCAACAGCCTAGCACGCCAAATTTATGGCTCTGATGTGATTCAAGAACGACACCGGCATCGCTATGAAGTGAATGTTAGTTATCGAGAAGCACTCGAGGGAGCAGGGTTAATGATTACAGGATTTGATTCCAGTGGTGATCTGCCAACTATTGTTGAGCGATCTGATCACCCGTGGTTTTTAGCAGTTCAATTCCATCCAGAGTTCAAGTCAAGGCCATGCAGTCCCAGTCCTTTGTTTGCGGCTTTTACAAAGGCTGCCCTTGTTTACAAATCGAGAAAGGAGAAAAGCTAATGACAGCAATGCACCATGTAACTGTTGGGTCAGACCAGACTAAAAAAGTGACGTTTGGCAATGATTTGCCATTTGTGCTTATTTCTGGGCCCTGTCAATTGGAGACGCGCGAACATGCTTTAAAGATGTCCACAGCTCTGAGCGAAATGGCCGAAGAATTAGGAATCGGGTTTATCTATAAAACCTCATTTGATAAAGCCAACCGGACCAGTTCTATTGCCCCAAGAGGGATAGGCCTTGAAAAGGGGCTGCCTATTTTGGCAGAGATTAAAGAGAAGGTTGGCTGTCCTGTAATTACTGATGTGCATTTGCCAGAACAATGTACGCCTGTGGCTGAAGTTGTGGATCTGTTGCAAATCCCCGCTTTTCTCTGCCGGCAGACGGATTTGCTGCAAGCAGCAGCAGCAACAGAAAAACCGTTGCATATTAAAAAGGGGCAGTTTTTAGCCCCTTGGGATATGGCGAACGTCGTGGACAAGCTGGAAGATGCAGGTAATTCTCATATCATCTTGTGTGAGCGAGGCGCGTCTTTTGGTTATAATACCCTCGTGTCTGATATGCGCTCACTGCCCATCATGAAAGCAACAGGATGCCCGGTGGTTTTTGATGGCACGCATTCGGTGCAGCAGCCCGGAGGGGCAGGGACTACAAGCAGCGGGCAGCGTGAGTTTGTGCCGACCCTATCGCGTGCGGCTGTCGCCGTTGGTGTTGCTGGCGTTTTTCTAGAAACGCACGAGGATCCTGATAATGCCCCCAGCGATGGTCCAAACATGGTGTATCTGGAGCATATGCCCAGTCTTGTGCACACTTTGATGGAAATTGATAAGGTTGCCAAGGAACACCCGGAAATTATCGATATGGGGGATTAATGTGGCGATTATTATAGATATTTACGGTCGAGAAATTCTCGACTCTCGTGGCAATCCCACGGTTGAAGTTGAAGTCAGTCTTGAAAGTGGGGCGATCGGGCGTGCATCTATCCCTTCAGGTGCTTCAACGGGCAGCCACGAAGCAGTTGAACTTAGAGACAACGACCCCAAGCGCTTTTTAGGTAAAGGGGTGATGCAGGCGGTTGAGGCGGTCAATGGTAAATTGGCAGATGGTCTAATTGGTCTCAATGGCCTGAATCAGCGTGAGATTGATGAGGTCATGCTGCAACTGGACGGCACAACCAACAAGAGCAAGTTTGGGGCCAATGCAATTTTAGGGGTAAGCCTGGCACTTGCCAAAGCCGCGGCTATCCACTTAAGATTGCCGCTATATCGCTATATCGGTGGTATTGGGGCTTGCCGTCTACCGATGCCATTTTTCAATGTTCTCAATGGGGGAGCACATGCTGACAATACCATTGATATTCAAGAGTTTATGGTTGTGCCTGTGGGAGCCACGTCGTTTACTGGAGCTCTACAAATGGGCACCGAAGTCTACCATCACCTAAAGCGTATCCTGGTAGAGGCAGGGCTTTCCACCAATGTGGGTGATGAAGGAGGCTTTGCCCCAGCCTTGACCAGTACGACTCAAGCCCTGGATTTTTTGATTCAGGCAATCGAAAAAGCAGGCTATAAACCAGGAAAAGATATAGCCCTGGCACTAGATGTTGCGGCAACGGAGTTATGGAAAAAGGACAAATATCATTTTGCCGGAGAAGGTAAAATTTTTACAGCCGGCGAGTTGGTAGCTTATTATTCTAAGCTGGTTTCAGGCTATCCGCTGATTTCAATTGAAGACGCAATGGCCGAAGATGATTGGCAGGGGTGGCAAATGCTGACCCAGTCTTTAGGCAAAAAAGTGCAATTAATAGGTGACGACGTGTTTGTCACTAATCTAGAACGTTTGCAAAAAGGGATTGATCAAAAAGTTGCCAATTCAATGCTGGTAAAGGTCAATCAAATTGGCACTCTCACTGAGACATTGCAGGCTGTAGATCAAGCGCATCGTGCAGGTTATACCACCATGATGTCGCACCGCTCTGGTGAAACAGAAGATACTTATATTGCTGATTTAGCCGTTGCAACGAACTGCGGGCAAATTAAGGCTGGCGCTCCGTGCCGGAGTGATCGGGTGGCAAAATACAATCAACTGCTGCGGATTGAAGAGTTGTTGGCGGATGAGGGGCGGTTTGGGGTTTAGCATTTAGCATGTTGAATTGTTGTTCCATTGAGCTCTGGGATAGAGCCTGGGGAAAATGTGCGGCCGTGATTACGGCTGAGGATTATTGCACTAGCCTCAACTCTGAGGTTTTGCTACCTTTAGCAGCAGAAATAGTTTTTTAAGGAACACCTACATATATGCGAGTACACAAAACCTTGCACGACTTTGACTCTGAAATCGCCCAGGCTCTTGGAAACGAACTTAAACGCCAGCAAAATCAGTTGGAAATGATTGCCAGTGAGAATTTCGCCTCGATCAATGTAATGGCTGCCACCGGTAGCGTGATGACCAATAAATATGCCGAAGGCTATCCAGGACGGCGCTATTATGGCGGCTGTGAGTTTGTTGACGTGGCCGAGCGTTTGGCTATCGAGCGCGCATGCCAATTGTTTGGCTGTGGGTTTGCCAATGTGCAACCGCATTCAGGGGCGCAAGCCAATGAGGCGGTATTTTTGGCAACCATGCAGCCAGGAGATACATTTTTAGGGATGGCGCTTGATTGTGGCGGTCACCTGACGCATGGATCGAAGGTCAATATGTCGGGTAAATGGTTTAATGCTGTTGGTTATGGTGTCTTAGAGGATGGCTATATTGATATGCAGGATGTCGCCGAAAAGGCGCGAGTGCATAAACCAAAGTTAATTATTGCTGGAGGGTCAGCTTACGCTCGCATCGTTGACTTTAAGGCATTTCGAGCCATTGCTGGCGAAGTAGGGGCGTTATTGATGGTGGACATGGCGCACTTTGCAGGGCTTGTGGCTGGAGGGATTTACCCAAGTCCATTTCCGCATGCACACATTGTAACTTCCACAACGCACAAAACATTGCGAGGTCCCCGCGGTGGATTTATCTTAACTGATGATCCAGTTTGGGCCAAAAAGTTAAACTCAGCCGTGTTTCCAGGCAATCAAGGTGGACCTTTGATGCACGTGATTGCTGCTAAAGCCGTAGGCTTTAAGGAAGCCTTACAGCCTAGCTTTAAAGAGTATGCGCAAAACATCGTGGTCAATGCCAAGGCGCTGGCAGATTCTTTGCTGGACAATGATATTTCTTTGGTCACAGGTGGCACCGATACGCATTTGCTGTTGGTGGATCTTTCTTCCTTTGGCATCACAGGCAATGATGCTGAGCAAACCTTAGAACGAGCTGGCATCACTTGTAACAAAAATGGTATTCCGCAGGATCCATTGCCGCCTTTGAAGACTTCAGGTATTCGTTTGGGAGTTGCAGCTACAACCACACGTGGTTTGGGCGTGGGTGAATTCAAGCAAATTGGTAGGTGGGTTGCCGAAGTCCTGAATGCTTTGCAAAACGGAACAAGCGATGAGGTTGAAAAAAGAATTCGCGCCGATGTGCAAAAGATGTGTCAGCGCTTTCCTATTCCGGGATATGGCGACGCTGAAGGCTGAAGGTGCGGCATAGTTCCAAAAATCACCTTGCCTTTTTTGTCTGTTACCATTAGCGTGGCTCGTATGCATACAGCAAGTAATGTTGATCACAAGACAGTTGAAGGGTTCGGGGAAGAATGGTCGCATTTTGATCAATCCCAGATGAGCGACGAGGAAACAGCAGCCCATTTTGCCCAGTATTTTAAGAATTTTCCTTGGCATAGTTTACCCAAGGATGCTGCGGGATTTGATATGGGATGCGGCAGTGGTAGGTGGGCTAAGTTGGTAGCCCCCCGAGTTGGCTGGTTGCACTGCATTGATGCAAGCTCTAAGGCACTTGAAGTGTGCCGGCAAATGTTGCGTGAAAACACAAATGTGCAGTGGCACCAGGCAAGCGTTGACCAATTGCCATTTGCCGATAACTCCATGGATTTTGGTTATTCGCTGGGTGTGTTGCACCACATTCCTGACACCCAAGCCGCCCTGCAATCGTGCATCGATAAACTCAAGCCCGGAGCGCCATTCTTAGTTTACCTTTATTATGCCTTTGACCATAAGCCATGGTGGTTTCGAGTCCTCTGGCGTTTCAGTGATATTGGACGCCGGGTGATTTGTAGACTGCCCTTTAGGCTTAAGCGTTGCATGACAGATACAATTGCAACTTTGGTTTATTGGCCGCTGGCACGCCTGGCAGGGTTGGTTAAAAGGCTGGGCAGGCCTGTTGAACATATGCCGCTTGCTTATTATCGGCAACACAGCTTTTATACGCTGCGCACCGATGCACTGGACCGGTTTGGCACGCGTTTAGAACAACGGTTTACCCAAGAGCAGATCAAGCAAATGATGCGCAAATGCGGTCTTGAAAAGATTCGCTTTAATGAGGAAATGCCTTATTGGTGCGCTGTGGGATATAAAGCGCGAACTTAGTTTTGACCAAAACGAAGTATTTTCCCGAATGGTCTTGACTTTTCGGTAATTCAATTCATAATAGTCATAAGTTTCTATATAGGCTGTATTTCATCATGGATCGTTACCTTGCCAAATACATCAAGCAAGACGCAGACAAAAAAGTTGTTCTTATAAGTGGGCCGCGGCAATCTGGAAAAACAACGTTGGTTCAGCAGCTATTTAATAAATATGATTATTTGAATTTTGATGCATCCGAAGATCGGATAGCAATTTTCAAGAAGCAGTGGAAGCGTGATGTCGAAAGTGTTCTTTTTGATGAGTTGCACAAGATGAACAAGTGGAAACGATGGTTGAAGGGGATCTACGATACGGAAGGGAATCGTCCCCGCTTACTTGTTACAGGCAGTGCTAATTTAAACACCTTTCGAAAAGTGGGCGACTCGCTTGCAGGGCGATATTTTCAGTATCGTTTGCATCCCCTTGATATTGAAGAAGGCATAACCTATTGGCAAGACAAGCCCCGAGAGGTTTTTCAACGTCTTATGCAGTGTAGTGGATTTCCAGAGCCCTTTTTAGAGGGCAGTGCTCAGTATTATAAGCGTTGGCAGAAATCCCACTTGGATATTATCCTGCGTCAGGATTTTTTGGATCTGTATTCAGTGCATTCGATTAAGTTAATTGAAATTCTATTTGATCTGCTAAAACCTCGTGTCTCGAGTCCAATAGCATATGCAAATTTGGCGCGAGATTTGAACGTAGCGCCAAAGTCAGTGCAAAACTGGTTGAGCATGCTCGAAAATATTTATGCAATTTTTCGGGTTACCCCCTACCATAATAATGTTGCGCGCTCTTTGTTAAAGGAGCCCAAGTTGTATTTTTATGATATTGGGCGGGTTGTAGATACAGGAGCTCGCCTGGAAAATCTTGTCGCATGCGCGCTTTTAAAGCGGATTGAATTTCTTGAAGACACGCGAGGTGTGACGGGAACTTTGCATTATCTTAGAACAAAAGATGGGGTTGAAATTGATTTTCTTGTGGTTATTGATGGGCAACCCAGACTCTGTGTCGAGGTGAAAATTTCTGATGATACGCCCGCAAAAAATTTTGCGCATTTTAGGAAATATATTGGTGAGGCTCAGTGCGTTCAACTTGTGCTGAATTTAAAGCGGGAATATGACACACCCGATGGTGTGCAGATACGAGATTTGGTTACCTATTTGAGTAGACTGAGTACTGTCGTCCGGGATGACGGTCCGTAGGTAGTCTATTTTCACTGAACAACCCCGATCCTGAAAGCACTAAGCTGGTCTCAACCCTGATTTGCGGTTACACTATTAACATCAAACCAATTCATCGGAGATAAACTCAGCCATGCCCCAAACTGCCTTAATCCCTCGCGCCGTCCTTTTTGGTAATCCAGATAAAATGAATGTTCGCCTAAGCCCGGATGGTCAACATATTAGCTTTATTGCTCCCTATGAAGGAATCTTAAATGTATGGGTTGGACCGCGAGGGGATTGGAGCCAGGCTAAACCTGTAACCTTTGATAAAAACCGTGGCATTCGCAATCACTTTTGGACTTATGAATCTGGCTTTGTACTCTATTTGCAAGACCAGGATGGCAATGAAGACTGGCACTTGTATCGGGTCAACTTGGCAACCAATTCAGTGACTGACTTAACGCCTTTTGAAAATATCCATGCTCAAGTAGTAAAAACTTCACATCGTACGCCAAAGCATATTCTAGTTGGCTTAAATAACCGTCAACCAGAGTTTCACGATCTACATCGACTCAATGTAAAAACCGGAAAAATGGAGCTTATTGAAGAAAATAACCAGTTTGCAGGTTTCCTGGCAGACTGGGATTTAACGCCTCGTTTGGCGATGCAGATGACCTCCGATGGGGGCAGCAAGATTTTCAAGAAAGAAGGCAAACAGTGGAATCTGTTTCAGCGCATTGACATGGAGGATCTGATAACGACAAGTCCGCTGGGGTTTGATGCTACGGGTCAAATTTTGTATATGCAGGACAGCCGGGATCGCAACACATCTGCTCTGATAATGCTGGATATGCAATCAGGGGCCCAAACATTGATTGCCAAAGATAATCAAGCAGACATGAGTGACGCGCTGTTTCACCCAACAACCAAGAAAGTGGAAGCCTTTGCATCAACCTACAAGCGCAAGCGTTGGCAAATTTTGCACAAAGAAATTGCTGCGGATTTTGAATACCTAAAAACGGTGCACCCTGGAGAAGTCGAGATTGTTGATCGAACTCACAGGGATGATTTTTGGGTGGTTGCTTATCTGCGTGATGATGGGCCGATGGAATACTTTCTCTATGAGCGCGAGGCAAAACAGGCGCACTATCTCTTTTCACAAAATCAATCCCTCAAGGAGCAATCCCTGGTGCCGATGCAGCCGGTGGTAATCCAGGCGCGAGATGGCAAGCAGATGGTGAGTTATCTTTCTATTCCCAAAGACTCGAAAGGGCCTGTGCCCATGGTGTTGCTGGTGCATGGAGGGCCGACCGTGCGTGATACCTGGGGTTACAATGCCCAGCATCAGTGGCTTGCCAATCGAGGATATGCGGTTTTAAGTGTGAATTACCGAGGCTCAACCGGGTTTGGTAAGGACTTTATTGTAGCTGGTTATGGTGAGTGGGCCGGAAAGGCGCATGATGATTTGGTTGATGCGGCCAATTGGGCTGTGGCTGAAGGTATTGCAGAACCGCAAAAAGTCGCTATCATGGGAGGAAGCTATGGAGGTTATGCGACGCTTGTGGGGTTGACGATGACTCCAGAGGTGTTTGCCTGCGGTGTCGACATTGTAGGACCGTCGAACTTACAAACCTTGCTTGAGTCTGTTCCGGCTTATTGGACGCCAGCTCTGGATATGTTGAAGGTTCGCATCGGCGGAGATCATGAAACCGAAGAGGGCAGGGAGTTTTTAAAATCTCAATCACCGCTGACCTATGTCGAGCAAATTACCAAGCCGCTATTGATCGGCCAAGGCGCGAATGACCCCCGTGTCAAGCAAGCCGAATCGGATCAGATTGTAGCAGCCATGCAGCGCAAGGCAATTCCTGTGACTTATGTACTATATCCTGATGAGGGACATGGGCTTGCTCGTCCTGAAAATCGCCTGTCGTTTTACGCTGTAACTGAGATGTTTTTGGCTCAGTCCTTGGGTGGGCGGCAAGAAGCTGTAGGTAGTGATTTTACAGGGTCAAGCATTGAAATTAAGGTAGGTGATGGAGCTGTAAAAGCGGCCAAGTCAGCGGTGGTTGCCGGGTGAATCGAGCAGCATTTTAAGAGCGTATCAGGAAACAGAGGTTTTGATTTAACTTCGGTATATTTTGAAAAGAAACCAGAGCGGTTACCCGCCCTGGTTTATTCGGCGTGGTCTAACAAATTATAATAATGGTTACGCTGGGTCAACTGTAATAACAAACTCATCCATTGCAGAGCCACCAAAATTGTCCATTGCTATGACTGTGACATCAAACTCACCGGTTTCGTCAGGAGTTCCTGATAACATTGTACCATCAATCATTAGCCAATCTGGGGCATCATCATTCAAGGAGAGCATCAATTCATCTCCAAAATCAGGGTCAACGAAGACGAGTGAAAGATCTTCCATAAATAGTTCACCAACAGTTACAAGAGCGTCCTCTATCTCGTTTTCTACAAATGGATCATCATTTTCTCCTGTAATCATCACCATTACTGTGGCTGTATCATTTTCCAAACCATCAGAGAGCGTGTATTCGAAGCTATCTTTGATGAAATTCTCTCCTTCTACTTGATCGCCCTCCTCAAATTCTCTCAATGAATTAAGGTCTTCTAGGTTTACAAGCAAATCAAAATTTATTTGCGTGGCGTCGTAAAATATCTTTGTGATCGCACCATCCATATCCATCTCAAATGTAAGCTCTACCCCCAATGAGGTTATTAAATCATCACTGCCCTCAATAAAAATGTTTTCAACAAAAAGAGGATCTGGCAAGTCATCTGGATCATTATCATTGCTCAGTAAGTCCTCTTCTGCAAAAATCATCAATGGAGCATCCTGAGCGCTGTCTTCATCTTGCATTACAGTGTCATCCTCTGCCTCGGGTGGAATATTGATGTGGATATTGGCCATTGCCTCATCCATACCGCCAAGGCCATCGTCGATCATGTAGGTGAATTGCAAATAATCACCTTGGGTAAATAACAACATGTCACCAAAGTGCTCAAAGTCAACGGTTCCATCCATGTTGATTGTTAAAGTGTTGAAATTTTCTGGATCACCCTCTGGATCAAAAATCTGGAATTTTGCAATAGTACCTTCTTCAACAACAAATTCAACTCTCATAAAGTCGAGATCTTCTCTTTCCATACCGCCAAACTCGAAAAACGATAATCCAGTTACATTGACGACTTTGAGCGTGTCTGTATCATCAGGATCTTCATCGTTGGACAGGACATTATTGTCATTTAGCAAGTCAGTACCTTCAATAATCACAAAGACATCATCTGCTGCTATGGGTCTAACATTGTAAACAACAGCTTCAAAGTTGTGAGCCATGAAGTTTAGCTCGGGGCCAAACTCTTTAGAAAAATCAACTTTTTTGCCGGGGCCATCAAAAAGACCAGGGTCTAAGAAGTCAGGATCAAACTGATCTTCTGTGCCAACCAGTACGATGGTATCAAATCCCCCGGCTCCTTTGTACATGTCTTTGTCGGAGCCATCGTCGCCGATTTCGTGCACTACGAAATCATCCCCGCCGCCACCAAAGATGACGTCTTTACCTTCTCCTCCTTTAAGAATGTCGCTTCCCTGTCCGCCAAATAATCGATCATCGCCTTCGCCGCCGGAAGCCGTATCATCTCCATGCGATCCCATGAGCCTGTCATTTCCAGCTTCGCCAAACATGACATCATCACCGCGATTACCAATGGCTCTGTCATCACCGGAGCCAGCGTAGAAATAATCATTTCCCTGATGGCCGATCATTTTATCGTCACCTTCTTCACCAAATAGGAAATCATGGCCCTTTAATCCAAGCATAATTTCATCTATACTGGTCCCATTGAGAACATTATTTTCATATGTTCCCTTGATCATCTTTAGAAACATTTCTTTTTTCATAAAAACCTCCATATGTTTTTTTAAAAACGAAAGTACTATGCATTTTTATTCTATATATCAATAAGTAAATAATTAGTTTATATTAATAGAGTGTTAAATATATAAATCTAAGTTCATAAACGGTTACTGATTGATTGTATCTTTTTACTTGTAATAAAAAAATATTTGAGCAAAGCAATTTAGAGTAACTAGGTATGTCCCCAACATGATGTGAACCTAGCAAAGCATATACTGAAGCTGAATCAAACTGTTGGTTTTCTGGTGCACTCAAAGTGCTCATTTACCTAAGTAAACTGCGCGCTTTTCGTTACCATAAAACTCAACATTTTGATTCAGCACGGGTATATCCTCAGATATTTTTGTCATTCCTCGATCCATCAGAAATCAGCCCTTGCAAACTCCGCATACGACCAGGATCTGTTCGGGTAGAATCACGGCCATGCGGGCGGTGAATATTGGTTCTTCTGCCACCAACGTTCAAATTTGTTCCAGAGCCCCTTCCTGGTTGCACTGATCCTTCTCCAGCCACCTTGATTGCCAAATTTATTAGTTTCCTTGCTTTGCGCCATTTAGTGCCGCCTTTTCCGCCCTTCATTTTGTTAAGCTTTCTCTGTAACCGCTTCTCTTGATTACTGAGAGGAGTTGCAATCTCTTCTGTAGCATCACTCTCACTCTCACTTTCACTTCTATGCTCTTCCAGAACAGGTTGTGGCACGGGAGATGGAGATTGAGTCTCAGGTTGAACTTGATGTTGCAATATTTCAGGTTGCAATTCTTTTGCATCACTTGATTCTTCAGTTGATTGTATCTTCTCCAAATGTCAGGGTAGATCGTCCATTCAGATCCGTGTTGAATGACAATTGGGTATCCGAGGCTTATCTGCGATTATGCTTGCAAGTG
>JBDLIP010000026.1 GCA_039714795.1 Pseudomonadota bacterium
TTGACCATTGCTGTTTTTTTACTTAACTGAAGGTAGTTAGCATCGAATTTTCTGATTAGGAAAAAATCTCCTTACCCACTCAAAACGCAAAAGAGCCAAAAAAAATTTACCGCTTAAAACCAATGTTTTAGAATCTGGAAATTCAGATTTACCCGGATATATGGAGAGGATACCAAAAAATAATCTTTGCAGATCGCACGCTTGTCTCTAAAATGCATAAATTAAATACGCAAAATTATCCGGTTGAAAATTAACTCTCGAATTTTCGCACGTTAAGAAAGGTACCCCATGTTCTCCCTTGACCCTCTCTCAGCTCTTCTCGGTTTAAGCTGCGGTACCGCAATAGGTAGCCTGCTATTTTATCGATACCAAAAACAGATCAATCATGAGCTGCAGAAAGCTGCCATAGCCAATGCGCAGGTCCAAAGAATTCCAGATCTCGAAGAAAAAAATTCCCAACTACAGGATCAACTTGCTGGGTTGCAACAGGAAAAAACAACCCTTTCTCTTGAATTACAACACGAACGCAGCAATATCCGTGAGAAAGTTTCCCTGCTTGAGCAAGCCGAAAACAAACTTTCTAATGCATTTAAGGCCTTGAGCGCTGATGCACTGGCTGTCAATAACCGCTCGTTCCTCGAGCTGGCCCAATCGACCCTGTCTAAATTCCAAGAAAGTGCCAAAACTGATCTACAATCAAGGGAAAAGGCAATTGGGCAACTCTTAAATCCGGTTAACGAAACCTTGGGGCAAGTGAATCACAAACTGCAAGATCTTGAAAAGGCACGGGTGGGAGCTTATGAAGTCTTAAAACATCAGGTGAACGATCTGGTCTCCAGTCAAAAAGAGCTAAGAACTGAAACGGCAAACCTCGTCAATGCGCTGCGTACGCCTAATGTAAGAGGCAGGTGGGGGGAAATGCAGCTCAAGCGCGTTGTGGAAATTACCGGTCTCAGTAGCCATTGTGATTTCATTGAGCAAGCAAGTATCAGTACAGAGGGCAATACGTTACGCCCAGACATGATTGTACAACTTCCCGGCAGCAAGAACATTATCGTAGATGCAAAGACGCCCTTGGATGCCTACCTCAAGGCACTGGAGGCAAAAAATGAGCAGGAACGCAAAAGGCATCTGCAAGATCACGCCAAACATGTTAGAAGCCACATCTTGGCTCTTAGCAGTAAGGCATATTGGGAAAAGCTTCCTACAGATTCTTCTCCTGAATTTGTCGTTTTATTCCTACCAGGAGAAACTTTTTTCAGTGCAGCACTGGAAAGTGACCCAAGCCTTATTCAAACTGGAATTGAAAAAAAAGTTATCCTGACAACTCCGTCGACCCTAATTGCGCTCCTGCATGCCGTCGCCTACGGCTGGCGGCAAGAAAATTTGGCCGAAAATGCCCAAGAAATTATTGATCTGGGGTGCGATCTTTATAAAAGGATCTCCAGCCTTGGAAAACATATGCGAAAACTAGGACGTGATTTAGGGGCAGCTATTAAATCCTATAATGATACCATCGGCAGCCTAGAACAACGCGTCCTGCCAGGCGCTCGCAAATTCAAAGCTCTTGAATCGCAAAAGGATTCCCCAACACATGAGGAAATCCAAGCAATTGATGAAATCCCTCGCCTTATTCGTGCTCCTGAACTTGCTGATGATTTTTTAAACGAGCAGGATAAAGAAAAAAGGTAACTATACTCTCGTGAAATCAAAACCTCTAGTTTAATGATAGCGAGAAGCGCGCAGTTTACAATTGTAAATGAGCACTTCGAGCGTATCAGGAAACAGAGGTTTTGATTTCACTTCAGTATAACCTGAGTTTTGGATAAGAGGTCTTTCTGCCTACGGGTCGTCATCCCAAACGTTGCTTTTAGAACTAAGCCTTGAAAAGGATTAGATTCTAAAAGCTTACGATTTGGGCGTCAAAGGCATACGATCCGGGACGACTACCGAGGGAATGGCAAGACTTTTCTGCACACTTTAGTTATCGTAGGTGACAGACTCCCCAGAGATTAACGCACCTTCTAAACGAATCCCATGACCAACGGCAGAATCATCATACGTATAACCCTTTGCCGCACTCTGCTTAGATGATACCGTTCGTTGAGCAACAGGGCGTGATTTAGTACCGCTTCTAGCAGTTCCTGCACCAACCTTTGGTGCTGAATCCAACTTAACTTCAGGTTGCACCTCTATGGGATCTGGACGTGATTGTGTTACCATTTCTTGCGTGTCAGAAATCGGGGCCATCTCCACCCGTCCCTCTTCTACATCCATTGAAGGAGCAGCAGCTTCTATGGGCACAGCCAAATTGTGAGCTGAAAGCAACGTACCCATAGCAGCAAGTAAGCGATATCCTGTCAAATCTGTTGTAGCGTCAACGGTAATGAGAGAGCCCTTTGCAAGGAAGAATTCGTTCCAAGCATCTAACAGGTCGAGCAAACTACGTGTGCCCAAATCGAATTGCTTTTCATACGCCCGGATAACTTTTTCCTTTTGCTCAACAGAAGCGCGTAAAGCCTCTGATTGACGCATAGCACTCTTCATTTCAGCCCAAGACACCCGGACTTCACGCCCAGAAGTACGTAGAGCCGAAGCCTCACGATGTCGATTTTCCGCAACCCGTTCTGCGATTTCTTTTCTGCGGGCCAGATCAGCACCACCATTAAAGATATTATACCGCAGAACAAGCAAAGCAGTTGCACTCGTCTCGTGACCTTCACGGCCTTCTGTATTTTCATCACGCCTTGCGTCAAGCTCAACATCGAGAGTCGGCCAGAATGGAACCTGTGTGGTGTCAAGTTCGGCTTTTGCAACTTCAACAGTTGATTTAGCCAAAAGGAGAGAACGGTTCTGCTCTTCTGCAATCCTTAAAGCATCAGGCACAGTTGTAGGTAAAATACCATCTGCAATGGTTGACCGCTGAAGCCGATCTGGGGTCTGTCCCACTACATCAATAAATCGAGCCACTGCTGAGCCTAAGTCTCCTTCAATATCAACAACAGCAGATTCTGCATCTGCAAGCCGTGACATAACCGTTGCACGGTCAGCAATTGTCGCCTTCCCGCCTTTAATCAGGGCATTTACCTTGGCAAGGATCTGACGATGCGCCTTAGCATTAGCAATTGCAAGCCTTAGCAGCCGCTGAAAGCGCCGAACATCAATGAAGGCATTCACTGCTCTAAAGGATACAAGCTCTTGGGTCTCCGCTACTTTCCTAACGGCCTGATCTGTTTCTCGCTGAGCTCTAGCGACATCTGTTGAAGCCCTAAATCCATCAAAGAGAGGCTGACGGGCATTGACTGAAGGGGTGTTAATTGTTTTATCTTCACGACATTTACCCCTCACTCTACGACAATCACTCCGTCCAAAATTCTCACGGGTGTACTCAAATCCACCGTTGACCCGCACGTCAACCACGGGGAAATATCCAGCCTCTGCTCGAGAGATCCCATGCTTTTCTGAAAGCCAGGCAGATTTGTCAGCAAAAATCTCAGGATTGGTCCGCAAAGTCTCAGCAATCGCATCCACTGGAAACATTCCGGGTTTATCCTCTAAGGCACCGTAGTGTTCGAGAGTCGCACCTGCCTCGGTGGTGTCTTGCCCCTGCTCTGCAGCCCAGGCTCCAACCGAAAAGTATAGAATTAACCCAGCAGCACTGAAGAGGTTCCTCGAACAAAAAGCTATCAGATGATTCATTGTACGCATTATTGTCGTTTCTCCATTTAACGTTGAAAACTTTACAATCTCACCAAAAATCCTTGAGGACACTCCTAAGGATATCGATCTCCAGAGGAATTTATTAAATTTTTAACTATTTGTCCAGCATAATCTAGTTACCAGGCATAAATTCAAGTGAGAACCGTCAAAATGGCGCAAAAAACAAAGCAACAGTCCAAGGATAAAGCAAAATCTGATACTGAGGCTTCCAAGCAATCTGAAAAAAGTGAACATAACGTTATGGGCCCAAATATCTTTGATCAATGGCAGGATACGACAGCACAACCGGATGATCCCTTGCTTGGATGTCTGGAAATTATTTGCAGTATGAAAGATCGACCCATGTCGACTACATCTTTAAAGGCCGGGCTTCCCCTCGTCAACGATTTACTGACTCCTGAACTATTCACACGTGCAGCCTCAAGGGCAGGACTCAATGCCAAAATTGTTCGCAAACAATTAAGCCATATTTCTAAGTTTACTTTGCCATGCGTCCTGCTTTTGCAAGGCAACAAAGCTTGCATTCTCGTAAGTGTCGATGATCAAGAAGCAGAAGTTATCTTTCCTGAAATGGGGCGAGGAATACGTAAAATCCTTTTAGATGACCTAAAGAAAATATACGTAGGCATAACGTTATTTGTCACTGCCCTTTACCAGTATGACACACGCTCTTCTGACATTGCAGTAAAGCGGCCAAAGTCTTGGTTCTGGGGAACTTTAATGGAGTTCTGGCCGATCTATTCTCAAGTAGCGCTCGCTGCAATTCTTGTTAACATATTCGCAATTGCCAGCCCCCTGTTTACAATGAACGTCTATGATCGCGTTGTCCCCAACAATGCTACAGAAACCCTATGGGTGCTTGCCATTGGTGTGGGAATCGTTTTTCTTTTCGACTTGTTGCTCAGAACCCTACGGGGATATTTTGTGGACTCGGCTGGAAAGAACGCTGATATTATTTTAGCAAGTCGTTTGTTTGAACAAGTGATGGGTATCCAGATGGCTTCTCGCCCCCAATCAAGTGGCAGTTTTGCCAATCAATTAAGAGAATTCGAAACCCTTCGAGAATTTTTCTCTTCCATGACTCTTGTGGCTCTGATCGATCTACCTTTTGTCTTCCTATTCATATCTGTGATTTGGATGATAGGCGGACCTATTGCGTATGTTCCCCTCATAGCTGTTCCCATCGTTATGACTGCGTCATTTTTGCTACAGTTCCCCCTAAGGTCTTGGGTGAGAAAAACATTTCGCGAGGGAGCCCAAAAGCACGCTCTTTTGGTTGAGGCCATCAATGGTATGGAAACAATCAAAAGTCTTGGAGTTGAGGGAAAAATTCAAAAAAACTGGGAAAATTTTGTTAGCCAATCAGCCGGGTCCAGCAACGCTACGCGCTTTATCTCTATGGGAGCTATCAATTTTACAACGTTTATAATCAACCTCTCCACCGTTAGCGTCATCATAGTTGGTGTGTATCTGATCACCAAAAATGAATTAACCATGGGGGGGCTCATCGCCTGTAGTATCCTATCAGGACGCACACTTGCCCCCCTTGCCCAAGTGGTTAGCTTGCTAACACGGTTTAGTCAATCGATGACCGCATTAAAGGCCTTGGACCAAATCATCCAAATGCCAGTTGAACGGCCTGAAAATGCCACATTTTTGCATCGACCCAAATTTCAAGGAAAAATAGAATTTAAAAACGTTTCATTTAGGTATCCAGACCAAAAAATCAGCGCCCTGAATGACGTCTCGTTCACCATAGAACCAGGAGAAAAAGTCGGTGTGATTGGACGCATTGGATCTGGCAAAACAACAATCGAGAAAATGATTTTAGGACTTTATTTTCCTGAAGAAGGTTCCGTCCTTATTGATGGAGCAGACACGCGCCAACTTGATCCAGCAGAGCTTCGTGCTAGCATTGGATATATTCCCCAAGATATTTTTCTTTTCTTTGGAAGTGTACGCGACAATATTGCCATGGGCACTGGAGAAGTAGACGATGCAGCCATCTTAAGGGCTGCGACAATTGCTGGAGTTGACAATTTTGTACGACGACACCCACAGGGGTATGATCTTCCCGTGGGAGAAGGTGGCCGTAATGTTTCAGGTGGCCAACGTCAATCAATAGCCGTAGCTCGAGCACTGGTCAGGGACCCATCCATTCTTCTATTCGATGAACCTACAGCCATGATGGATCATGCAGCTGAAATGCGTTTTGTAGCAAGGTTAAAAGACGCTTTAGGGCATAAAACAATGATCCTTGTAACACACAAAATGTCTCTTCTGACGCACGTCAACCGGCTTATTGTCACAGATGATGGCAAAATCGTAGCTGATGGCCCAAGAGATGACGTATTAAAGGCCTTGAGTGGCTCACAAATTAACAGTGCAGGTTAGCTATGAGTCAAAAGCAAAATCCCCAAACTACGGAAAAAAAAAATACCTCAAAGGAAAATCTTGAGTCTACCCTACAAGAGACTCTAGGACTTCAAAATCAAGAAAAGCAAGATGATGTTGAGTACATGCCGCCCCTATCAGCTGCATATCAAAGGCGTCCATCCCAATTCGCTCCTATTCTACTCTTTAGCATTCTTGGATTTTTTGTCATTGCCTTGATATGGGCCAATTGGGCTTCTCTTGATGAAGTGACCAGAGGTGATGGACGTGTCATTCCAAGTAGCCAGATTAAAATGATTGACCATCTTGAAGGGGGAATTGTTAGAAAGATCTTGATAAAATCTGGACAGTCGGTTGAAGCAGGTCAGCTTTTACTCACTATTGATAATACTGTTGCACAATCACGTTATGAAGAGACAGAAATGCTGTTTTATAGAGCATTTGCAAGCGTGACGCGCCTTAGAGCTCAAACCGAAAACAAACCGTTTGTCGTTCCTCAAGTTGTTGAAGAAAAAGCACCAGCAATTGCAATTAAGGAAACGGAAAGATACCAAGCTACCCAACAGCGTATGACCAACGAAAAAGAGATTGCAAAACAGGAAATCGCTCAAAGGCAACAAGAACTTTTAGAGCTACAGGGAAGAGCTACTGGTCTTGAAGAGCAACACAAACTCGCTGAAGAAGAGCTTAATATTACAGCTCCACTTGCCAAACAAGGAATTGTTGCAAAAGTCGATGTCCTCAGGCTCAGGCGAGAAGTCAATGATATTAAAGCCAATCTTGAGTCGACAAAAGTTAATATCATAAGAGCTCAAGCCGCTCTAGAAGGCGCTCAACAAAGACTGATGCAGGTTGGAATCACCATGCACAACGAAGACTTGCGTGAACTGAGAGAGGCAGAACGCCGTTTGTCAGAAATGCGCGATTCCCTAACAGCCGAAAGTGATAAGCTACAGCGTACAGATGTCCGTAGCCCTGTCAAAGGAATCATCAAAGAGCTGATGGTTCATACCATTGGTGGAGTAGTGCAACCAGGACAGGATTTAATTGCAATTGTTCCTATTGAAGATACACTTTTAATTGAAGCCCAAATACGCCCCGCAGATGTTGCCTTCCTCCGCCCAGGAATGCCAGCTGTCATCAAAATCACAGCTTATGATTTTGCCATTTTCGGCGGACTCGATGGTAAACTTGTCGATATCAGTGCTGACGCAATTAAGGATGAAGAAGGAAACGATTTCTTCCGCGTGCGCCTCAAAACTGATAAGAATCACCTCACAGGACGGAGAGGGGAAAAGCTCCCGATTATCCCGGGAATGATGGCCTCAATTGATATTATGACCGGCAAGAAAACTGTTTTGGAATACCTGCTCAAGCCGATCCACCGCGGAATGAATGTTGCGATGACTGAACGTTGAAGTATACCGGAACCGTTTATAACCATGACTACAACAACCTTAAGCTGATCCGTAAGCCTATGGCTCAATGATTTTTTTCAAAGCAGGAATCACAAGAGAAAATGGGTTTTGCGTTCGGACGATGATACGTGCATCCATTATCGTGCCTGGTGTTATTTCTTGATTTGGGCCTGCTGACGAAGTCCAATTGAGTTGGCTAAATGTCTCAGGATTTTCTTCAAGGCGTACCCAAACAGCGATGGGTGCACCTTTGCGTGAAAACCGTTTTACCAGATCCTCATTTTGCAGAATGGTTTGCATGCTTTGAGGCGTGACAGGAAACGGAGTGACATCGGTAACCTTCCCGGTAATGCTACCATATTCTTCTTTTTTAATGGTAGTTGGTACCGCAAGAGCTCCCATGCCAGCTTGAACGCGTTTACCATCTTTTGGAGCTAAATAAATGACTGCATCAATAGCTTTACCTGAAGTTGCAATGGTTAATAAGACTTCACCTTCCTGAATAAGATCCCCTACGCTTCTTTGAATGCCAATTACAACACCTGTAATTGGGCTACGTACAAATTGTGAGAGTTTGAGTTTCTCGGTTAGAGTCTCTAGCTCTAACTCCTCTTCCTTAACTTTAGCGCTGAAGGATTTGATGCGCTCTTTCCAAAGATCGATAAAATTTTCAGCATCTAATTCATTTTGGAGCAGTTGCGACTGTGTGCGTTCGATAGTATTTTTAATGTCATAGTATCGCATTAAAGTTGATTGGTATTGCTGATTCGTTGTAAGTTTCTTCTTCAGGAACTCTTTGCGCATAGCTAATAGCTCTTCAACGCTTTTTAAATTTTCTTTTTCAATTGCCAGAATTCGCTCTGTAAGCTGATTTTGTTTTTTAAGGGTTTCCTTTCGATCATTAATTTCTAACAGGGCAGTACGTTTGAGCTCTTCAAACTGAGCACGCAGTCCTACAACATATTTTTGGGTAATAGTAATTTGATTTGCAAGCTCCGGGGTTTCAAGGGTGGCAAGGATCTCATTTTCCTTAACCTGTTGATTCACACCCACATTAATTTTTGCAATGTGTGCTGGCCCGGTGGATGCAACTGCATTGTAAAGACTACCTTTTTCGGGTAAAAGAATACCGTTTCCTTCTACCCAAATGGTAACGGTTCCCCAAAAACCCCAGATTAGTGTGGCAATAACAATTGCTCCCAAAGTAGTCAAAGTAATCCAAGATTTTGCTGTGATAATCTTGATCATATGATCGGTATCTGAAAATCCTACATTATCGAGGGCCTCTTCCCGAAACTGAAGTGATGAAGTCTCCGTCTTTTTTTCTGCCAAGTTTCCAATCCTGTTTGTGTCTTTTGATTTTAGGGTATCTGTGCTTGTATTAACTCAAGGAACAGACCTTTTTGCTTGAGGAGTTCAGGGCAAGTTCCCTGTTGGACAATTCTTCCTTTTTCATTCAACACATAGATACAATCTGCATGAACAATCGTAGAAAGTCGATGTGCTGCTACAACTTGCGTCACCGATAACTGTTCTAAATTATCTTGGACGCGGCGTTGAGTCGTATTGTCAAGTGCGCTCGTGGCCTCGTCAAGAAACAAAATTCGCGGTCTATTCACAAGGGCTCGAGCGAGCATAAAACGTTGACGCTGCCCCATGGAAAATGTGCTACCACCTTCACTGACCAACGTATGCATCCCCATAGGAAGTGTTTCAATATATTGATCAATACTCGCCAATTTTGCAGCATACCAAGCATCCTTTAGGTCCAAATTACTATTGCCGCCTAAAATATTTTCCAGAATTGTACCTGGCATCAGTTCACAATTTTGCAGAACTACGCCTATTTGTTGACGAAGTTTTTGGATGTTTAACATAGCCAAATTCTTCCCATCATAACGAATTTTACCTTCCAGGGGTGATTCAAATCCCAAGAGAAGGCGGAATAAAGTTGATTTGCCAGAACCACTTGGCCCAACAAGTGCCACAAATTGTCCTTGCTTGATTTCAATATTAAAATCCGTAAAGACGAAAGGGTCACCGGTATTATAGTAAAAACTGAGATTGCGAAGGCTAATATCTCCTTCAAGTTGACCTGGATTAAGACCCGTACGCTTTATCTCTGGTTCAGCAAGAAGAATCGGCTGAATCCGCTCGTAAAGCGGGATAACCTTTAGTATCTGTTCTAGGGCTACAAACATTTCTGTAAAAGCCGTAATGAAAAGTGCAACTGCGGCATTAAGTGCCACAAATGACCCCAGTGATAAAGTTCCAATGCGACGTACTACCATTGTAAAAAAGAGAACTAGAAATATTCCTCGGAAAAGGGATTGGAAGACAACCATTCCAATGGTCAGGGTCTGAGAATCTTTAAATGCCTTGGCAATATGAGCATACTTTTCTGACCATTTTAAAAACGCTCGAGATTCCTTCGCATGGGCACGTAATTTTGCAATTCCGGTGATAAATTGATATACTAAATTTGCACTTTCCCCCATAAGCTTTAGCAGGTGACGCTGATAATTAACTTGGATATAGAGGTAAAACAAAGAAATAATTGCACCAATAAAAGCCAACATAGATACAAAAGTTCCTATTTTCGCATCATAAAAAAACATGAGGGCAAGGGCAAAAAGAGAAAAAATCCCACTAATTATTGTTGACAGATATGGACCAGTTAATTTTTGCTGTATATCGTCAATTCCTCCCAAACGAATGGCTAAATCACCAGCAGTGAAATTGCGGAAAAAACTTAAGGGTAACCTTAAAGCACGATCCCAAACTGCTGATTGTATCTCTAGGTTGCTTTTTAATTTTAATCGCATGGTGGCAATGACTTGGGCAATTTTAAAACTCGTAATGGCAAAAATCATCACGGTTAGAGCAATCACAAAATGACCCAATAAATTAAAATTGGCTGTCGGAATCACTGTGTCTATTATAATCCCACTGGCAACGGGAATGATCAGCCCAATTAGGCTGATGGTTGCTTGCAGAGAAAACAAATGCAAAACATCACTCCATTGGTGTAGCAGCCCAAATGACAGGACTTTCTTTAAAGTAACTTTGGTATCTGGAAAGGGGCGGTAGAAAATACATCCCATGCGGTTTAGTGTTTTGGCCAGCTCTGCTGTGACATTTTGCGGTTTAGGATTTTGGCTGGAGATTAATTGATATCCCTTGTGTTTATCGGGGATTAAAGCACATGGAGTCCCATCCTTGCGTTGGGTTGCCACAATGGGGCCTGCGTCAAACTCCCACCATTTTCCTTGTAACATTACCTGCCGCATGCGAACCTGAGAAGCTTTTGCAATGGTTTCGACTTTTGCTAAAAAAGGTAGATCTTCAATTTTGACGGTCGGGTGTTCTAGGGTAATCTGCATATATTTTGCAACGTAATTACAGACGGCAAAAACTGCACCCTCTCCTTGTGCTGCGGTTGGAAACTTGGCTGTATCTTTTTCAAAAATAGAAATAACTTTTTTAATCGCTTCATCTGGGAGTTTTAAGGCATCATATTGTTCCATTTAAAGCTCCATTTCTAAATTTTGCATTTTCTTGTATGCTCCCTTTTTCTTTATGAGCTGCTCATGGGTTCCTTGTTCAAGAATGCTGCCTTGGTCTATAACCAAAATATTATCACAATTACGAATGGTACTGATACGGTGGGCAATAATAACAAGAGTACAATTTATTGCTTTAAGGTTTTGAAAAATTTGCTTCTCTTTTAAAGTATCGAGCGCTGTTGTGGCCTCATCTAATATTAAGATCCTGGGATGGGTAATGAGTGCCCGTGCAATCTCTAGACATTGTCGCTGTCCGCCACTGTAATTCGCCCCATTTTCAAGCATTAGCTTTTCAAGTTTCCCATGTGTGTATACTTCTTCTTCAATGCAAGCAAGTTTCAAGGCTTTGTGAATGTCTTTTTCGGGAACCTTTGGATCCCAAAGGGTGAGGTTATCTCGCAAAGTGCCCTCATAAATATGATTCTCTCGATCAACCAATGATAAGGAATTGACTAAAACCTCTCTGGAAATTGTATTCATAGGCTGGCCATCAAAGAGAATCTCACCCGACCATGGTGCGTAAAGCCCAGTAATAAGCTTAGCGATTGTGGATTTACCGCTTCCTGAAGCGCCGACAATGGCCACATGCTGACCAGGTTCAATCTGAACGTTAAAGTCTTTGATAAAGGGGGCTTCAAGTTTTTTATAGCCGAAATTTATTTGACGTAAGGTAATTTCTCCTGTCAATTTTCTAAGAGGGTAAGGGACTGGTACAGATGAGGTCTCCACAACCTGTTTATCCAAGGGCTGATGCAGTATATCAGTAAGCCTTAAAAGATCCCCGCGAATTTTTTGGATACTTCCTGACATTCCTACAAGTGTGGCTACGGGAGCGTGGAATCGTTTGCTTAACATTTGAAATGCAAGCAATGTTCCAATTGTCAAATCCCCATGCATGATTTTCCAACTGCCCCAACATAAAACTGTTACTGTGGTAATACCGGAAAATAAAGTTGGCATAATGACGAGTGCTTGATTATAAAAATATATTTTTTGCTGTGCATTGATAGTTTGGGCATGCATACCGACCCATTTCAAGAAGCACTGATCTTCAGTGACTGTAGCTTTAAGAGTTTCAATGATATGGATTCCATTCATGATTAAACCAGTCAGCTCGCCTTGTTCTTGCAAGAAAAGTTGGTTCATGTATCGAATTTTTTCCGCAATTATAAATAACAGTAACATATTGAGGATGCCAATTGTTACAACAACAACTGTTAGGTGAATATTTAGCAAAAGCATAACCAGTACCAAGGCAAATAATACGCTAATATTAGCAATGCTCGAGGAAAGCTGCCCAGATAATATCGAAGCTATTTTGTAGTTAGCAAGCATATATGTTTGAATATCTCCAGCATATCGTTGAGAGAAGAAAGCCATTGGGAGATGAATAATATGCCACAATAATCGACAAGATTGAGAAGCCATCACTTGTAAATGGAGGCGCAATAAATGTATTTGCTGGACCCACGTCAAACTAGCCTCAAGTAGTGTGGCTCCCAGAATAACCAAAGCAAGAGGAACAAACCATTCTTCAATACCGCCAATCAAAACATTATCAACAAAGATTTTTGAAAATCCTGGAGTAATAATTCCTGGAAGAGCAAGAGCAATAGTTGTCAAACAAATAAAAGTTAACGGAATTTTCTGGTGAGCAATGCGTTGTTTTAACATTTTAAAGGTAGACAGAGGCAGTCCCCCTTTCTTAAACTTTTTTCCTGGCTTGAGGGAAATAATAATCCCGGTAAAAGAATGGGAAAAATCATCTAGACTTAATGCCCTTGGCCCCAATGCAGGATCATTAATGTAGACCTTGTCCTTGCAGATATGCTCGACAATGACATAATGGTTGAATTCCCAAAACGCGATACAAGGTTCTTTTATTTTTTCAACAGACTTTATATCTTGTACTTGTATGCCCTGAGCATCGAGTCCGTAGTAACGTGCAGCAAGCAACACATTAATGGCTTCGCCACCATTGCGTGAAATTCCAGACACATCTCGGGCTTCTTCGAGGGAAATGTATTTACCATAATATGCTAAAATAATGGCCAAGCATGCGGCACCAGAATCTGACATTTCTATTTGCAAAATCACTGGTGTTTTGTTGGGTCGCCAGAACCAAGAGCCGCACCTAGAGGATGCAACACCCAACAATATTCCAACAGATTTAGCTGTCTTCAGCAGGAACCTCTTGATTTGACTCACGGGATGAAGCTTTGGGAACTTAGTCATATTTTTCAAATGAAATTGCGATTGTATGATTTATCGTAAGGGGAAAGTATAAATTTTGAGTAAAACCGGCTCACCCCAACCCCAATGGCACTAACTTAAGGAAAAATCGTTTAGAACAAAGGGTTTGCTGCTATGGAGTGTGAGCACCCACCTAATGGCTACCACAGGCAAAATGTCGAGCGCCACGTAATGGAGCCACCCCTGCGCCATCTGCGACAATTAATGGATCCACCCCATGCGACACGGGAGCCACTTATTTCCATGTTGTTGTTGTTTAGGGGTTGCTAAGGATAAAAAAAGCGCATCCTTTTACTCGCAAAAACAAGCGAGAAAAAAGGTGTAGGGTTCTGTCGCATCTGTTGGGGGTGCCCGTGAAATTTCTAAAAACGAGATTCCCCTGGACAAGCTACGCCATCAGAGCCATGAAATTATGGAATGTTGATAATTTAGAGTCGTAACCTGTTGTTTACCCTTTTTGTTTAATTCTTATGTTTTCAATTCCTTTAATTGTTGCCCAAGCGGAGTAAAAGTTTTTAAATCCTAATGTTGGACGCGTTCGTTTTTTTTACAAATCTATGGTCTTGCTCAACAATATTATTGAGATACTTGTTCTGTCGAATTTCAAATTCATCAACTTTAGAAGCTTCTTCGTTGAGGGAATCTAAAGCTGACTTGTTGCTTCCACTCTTATTCAACATTGATTTTCTCAGGTCTGCCATTGTTTTTGATGGCTCTCTTGGAAAAGGCTTTGGCTGCCACTTTATCCCTCTTGGCCCGCAACAGGAAATCAACGGCTCTGTCGCATCTGCAAAAAATTTCCTTTTTGGCAAATTTATGAAAAAACAAAATCCTTATTTTATGCGGCTTTTAGAGCCAAGAAATTTCAGACATTGGCCTATTTTCATGATTTTTATCACAGATGCGACAGAACCTTAAATTTTCTGAAGGCCTTAAACAATAAGGTCTGAGTGGTAATTTTGACTTCCCTATGTATATCCGTGACATGTTTACTGGCTTACCCCGGTTTAGCCACAGCCGCTATGGGTAAACCTAAAACCAATGTCGCTGATCTTTGCAAAGAAATTGGAGTGACACGACAAACTCTATATCGCCACGTCGATCCTCAAGGAAACCTTAGATCCGATGGTGAAAAAATTTTGGCTGTGTCAGAAAAATAATACGTAGAGCATTTTTAATTTATCAAACATATTTAACATGTTATACTAATAGTTGTGGAAAGATTCAGAAAGGAGAGGGGAAAAAGTAGGATAATCATATCCAAAACGGGGGGATTTTCACCCTGCCGAACAAAGCCATCCGGTGACAAGGTTGGAGATGAAGTATAAGAAATCAATGAATTTTGCGTGACTAGACATTGGGCGTATGGTAAGTATGCTCATTGTGTCACTTCGCATTTGATTGCTTTTTTAAAAATCCAATTCTACGGCAACCAGAGGCGCTTTTCACAATACTCACGACCTTAAGTTGGAGCCGTTTAATGATGATTACCATGAAATTTTCTGCACGTATTCTATTGACCAGCTTTGCCCTGCTTTTACCCTTTGAGGGAAAATCTTTGGAAACAAAACCAAATTCATTCAAGCCAGTGCAATGGATCGACGCACCAAGTGAAACTCTTTACACTTTAGATGATCGGTCTGCTAATCTGATTAAGTTTGAGGATAAACGCACGGGGTTGTTTGGTTTTAAAGATACCCAGGGAAATATAAAAATACCCGCTAAGTTTGCAGTGGTTAGACCCTTTTCAAAAAATGGATTGAGTGATGTTCGGTATGAATGGAATGAATGGTACCGAATTAACACAAAAGGCAATATTGTTCATCAAGCCCTTTGGCATGATAACGGTGCAGATTATTATGTATCAGGACTCACTAGAATCATCCACCTTAGAAAAATGGGTTTTGCTAACAAAAAAGGAAAAACTGTGATTGCTCCTCAATTCGACTTTGCTGGGCCATTTAGCTATGACGCCCCTATAAGTGTTGTATGTCATGGTTGTTACGCAGAACCTATGCAGCCTAAAAGATGTAAGATATATTGGAATCAAGACTGTTATCCAACATATGTTGGTGGCCGTTGGGGGGCCATTGATAAATCAGGAAATATTGTCGTGCCAATTGAATATGATAACTTGCCCCAGAATAACAAACTGAAATTTCGAAAAGGAAAGAAGTGTGTGCAGCTTTTCTATGACGGACAAAAGAAATATCAGCTTCGGAAAGCAAATTGCTCTTAACCCAAGTTCAGTGGACGAAGTCGCCAAACCGTTGTTAAATAAGGATTTCTTTTTCAAAAAATGCCCTTTCAGTCACTACAGATTTTTTTCTCAGCTACACCGTTGCCACTCTCCTTTTTCCAGGGTAGTACCCTGAATTCCCGAATTTTGTAACTATTTTTTCTTAATTATCGTCGCAACCTTTTTAAAAACAAGACTTTTCCGGCCTCAGAAGGGTTGACTTTTCTTCAAAACATAGTTACAAATAGGGCATGTAACTATGTTTTGAAGAAAAGTAGGAATACCAATGGGCAAGATAAGTTATCGTAATAATAAAAAGACAGGAGTCACTTACGTTTATTCAATAGAAAAAAGTTATTGGGACAAAGAAAAGAAGAGCCCAAGAAACAAGCAGGTTTGCTTGGGTAAGATCGATCCAGAGACTGGGGAGATCATTCCCTCTAAACGCAGACGCAAGACTGTTGTAGAACGAGCTACTTCATCGCCCGGCGTAACTGCTGTTTCTAGGGTTGCAGGTCCTTATATGCTCCTTGAGCAGATAACCAATAAGCATGGAATAGACAAACTCCTAAAAAAGTGTTTCGATGACAAGTGGAAACTTATGCTAAGCCTTGTCTACTTTATATTACATAAGGGTACTGCTCTATCCAGAGCTGAATCATGGAGCACATCTTGTCTACATCCTTTTGCTGAACCAATCGCCAATCAGCGAATAAGCGAACTACTGCAGGAAGTATCCGAAGATGAGAGGCAACATTTTCTTTCACTGTGGCTAGAGCACATTCTTGAAGACGATTATCTGTGTTACGACATTACCTCAGTATCACCTTATGCCAGACATAATGAGTACACTCACTTTGGCTACAACCGTGATAATGACTCTCTTGAACAAATCAACCTGGCCATGTTGTTTGGGCAAAAAAGTCATCTACCAGCTTACTATCGTAGGATGCCCGGTAACATTAGCGATGTGGCCACATTAAAGACGACCGTCAAGGCCTTAGATTTTTTGGGTGCTGATGGCATGCACTTCGTTCTAGATAGGGGATTCTATAGCGTAACAAATATCGACGAGCTTTATCGGCGACGACACAAATTCACAGCCGCTATTCCTGCCGGTCGTAAGTGGGTCGAAAAATACATGGACCAACACTGTGAAAATATAGCCTCCCCCGCGCACTACTTAACGATAGAAAAAGATGAAGCGCTTTATGCGGTTACAGAATTGCACAAGTGGGGGAAAGATAATCATAGAGCATATCTACACATTTACTACAACGCGGAGCATGCAGCACAGGAGTTCGATCGCTTTACACGCAAGCTAATAGCATATAGGAACGAATTGCTGGCTGGAAATGCCGTCAAAAAAACACGAAGATTTATATCGTCGTTATCTCATTGTAAAAGATACTCCAAAGCGCGGTCTAAAAATAACCTTCAATGATGCAGAAATTCAAAAATATCGCAAACGTTACAGCGGTTTTTTCTGTATCTTGTCTAATAAAATAAAAACTGCCAGTGAAGCCTTGAGCGTATATCGCACCAAAGATGTGGTAGAAAATAGCTTTGATGATCTGAAAAATCACCTTGATAAGAAACGGCTACGAGTTCATACGGCAGCAGCTATGGACTGTAGGCTGTTCCTCCAATTTCTTGCTCTCGTATACATCAGTTCTATACGCAATATAATCCAGACTGACGACAAGCTAAGATACTTAACAACAAGAGAAGTAATGGAGGAAATGGAAACGTTAACAAAAGTTACTTATTCTAATCGTTATGGACAACTATTCACTGAAACTACTCCGTTGCAACGGCACATAATGGAAAGATTTGAAATCGAGCTTCCAACATAGTTACAAAATCCGGGAATTCAGGTGCTAGATCTTGAGCATCACGCCTATCAGTTTTTACTCTGTCTCCAGCCTTCTTGGGAATAAGTGATGGGGCTACAACTTCGCAATCATAACCCATTTGCGTAATCAGTCGAAATATGCCATAGCCACAGGGACCAGCTTCATAACAGAAGTATAGAGAATCATATTGTTGTAATAACTTCTTGATCAGATTCTTGATTGCCAAGCTATCATTCTTGTAGTTTCCTAATGATTTTATGGTGCCTTTTCTTCCTTCTTCTGCTACAGTAATAGCTATTGATTCTTTGTGAACGTCTAGTCCTACAAGAGGTTTTGATTTCACGAGAGTAGAGGCGGTGTTTAAGATGCAGGGTCCTTGTGGGTTGATTCAGAGGGGGCTGATTCAGATTTTGCTTTAGCTGGCTTGTATTTAGTGCCCGATTTACCCTTACCCCTACCCTCAGCTTCACGAGCAATTTCGGCCTCGAACTCTGCAGCTAATTTTTTCTCTTGCGCATCGGCTTCAGACACAACAACTTTTTCTTCAACCACTGAGCTTCTTCCAATTTCGAGATCTCGTTTTGATCCCGATTTTTCCCTAGAAAGGGTATCAGCCATTTTCTGTTCCGTCTCGTCCAAAACCACCTGGGTTCTAAAGCTTTGGACCATGGACGCGTTTAAATCACTAAGAGTCACACTGCTGCCTGCAATCTCACGCAAAGCTAGTACGGGAAACTTATCGTCACCACGATCAATGGTCAAGGGAGATCCTGAGTAGATTTGCCGTGCCCTTTGAGCCGCTAAGACCACAAGATTGAAACGATTTGGAATTTGAATGATGCAATCTTCAACTGTGACGCGAGCCATATATTAATCTCCTTTGTACAAATTTCTAAATATACCCATCACCTTTCAAATTGTGGGTTCGTCAAAAACCCAACACTTTAATTTGCACGGGTATCAGTTAACCCTGACGGGCTTTAAAACGTGGATTTTTCTTGTTAATGACATATAAACGGCCACGTCTGCGCACAACACGACACGCTTTGTCACGACTTTTGGCCGACTTCAGTGAGTTAATAACTTTCATATCTTGTGTCTCTCTTATGCTTAAATCTCTTACTAGAAAGCCATAAATTACCCGTTTTGTCAAAGGATTTCATGCGGTATACAGGGCTGTTCAGTGAAACCAACGCGGCCGTCATATATGGACCAGCCGTAAGATGCAAGCCTTGGCCCAAGTTCAACGGCCTGAACCCCTAAAACCCTAAAAACCCCCTTATTTCGAAAAAAGATTTCCTATAATACAAGATGTTAATGTTTCGGGACTGGGTTAGTCGTATTCCCTAAAGTATCTTGGATTTTAATAAAAACTTAACTATAGGTATCTGCAGATGAGAAGGTAAAATTCGACTTTTTATATGGTATAATGGCCAATCTTGTTTTTTATACGTCTACCTACCCACCAGCTATACACAGAGTATCTT
>JBDLIP010000027.1 GCA_039714795.1 Pseudomonadota bacterium
TATTTTAACCCTTTTTATCTTTTGTTACTTCTAAAGGTTTAGCAGATTTTTGATTGTTGTGCCTTTATTTTTCAATACATTATTGACCGGTCATACCCACTTGAAGAGAGCATGCAAAATTTTGTAAAGCATTTGAAAAATATTGGGGCAGAGATTCATAATACTGCTATCATTGACCGCGTCCATAATTTTGTTGAGGTATAACGTATGAATACAGAAAGTGGACTCCCTTCCTTCTAGGCGGTAAGGGAGTCCACTTGCTCAAGGTAGCAAAATTTTTGAAATTCTGCTTAAATAAAGTCTATTTGCAATAAAAGAAACATCTTTAGTGGAAAATTAACTTATTTTCCGCCTTATTATTAAACTAGAGGTTTTCATTTCTCGCGGGTATATAACATTGTGCCCTGGGCAAGCATACAACACTTTCAAAAATTCCCCAAGCCAATGCAGGTGCCACAATAAAAATACATGCTAATGGCATTTGATCCGTGTCAGGTAAATACGCAACCAGTGAACCTAAAACTGTCGCGCCACCTAGTTGTAGAAAACTATAAAGAGCGCTAGCATAGCCAGCTAATTTTCCAAAGGGCGCAAAGGCACCCGTAAACGCCGCGGGCCAAATAAATGTTGAACCAAAGTAGAATACAATCATAGGCGCGACAATAATGAAAATATTGATACCGTAAAGAAATTTAAAAGCCAGCATTAAAACGCCAGCGATAACCATTAACAACCAACCAAGACGCAACATAAAGTGTGAGCCCACATGACTAACTATCTTTCCATTCAGATAGCCAGCCACCGCCATTGCCGTTCCTCCTCCTAACAAAGTAATCCAACCAAACTCGACAGGGCTAATGCCAATATTTTTGATCAACAAGACAGGCCCTACGGCATACCAAGAAAAGAATGCTCCGTAGCTAAGGAACGTACAAAGTGCATAGCCCATAAAAATTCGACTGGATAATAGTTGCTGAAAAGAGCTAAAAATGAAGCTGAGTCTTAAACGGTTTTTGTGGTGGTATTGGCCAGTTTCCCGAAACCCCATGCAAACAATCAAAATAGTTATAAGTGCGTATAGCACTAAGAAAATAAAAACTGAACGCCAACCGAAATAGACTGACAAATATCCACCCAAAGTTGGTGCAGCCGGAACTACAAAGGTAATCAATATAGCCAAATACGCTAAATATTTGGTTGATGTCTCCCCGGTAAATGAATCACGAAATATCGCCCGCCACAAAGAGGCCCCAGCCCCTACTCCTATTCCTTGAATGAAACGTCCCCAAATCAAAACAGAAATCGTTGCAGCATAAAAACAAATCACGCTACCGATAAAGGCAATGATGAGGCCAACAAGCAGGGGAAATTTACGCCCGATGCCTTCAGAAATTGGACCATAGACAAGCTGCGACAATGAAACTCCCAACATAAAAACAGCCATACTCCACTGAACTTCGTCTATAGGCGCATTTAAATCATGGGCAATAGCAGGTAAAGAAGGAGCATAAATGTCAGATGAAACCCCAGCCAAACAAGCAACCAATAAAATTATGAAGCAAAGGGTAGAATGAGAATTCATTTTTCAAATTCGCAAAAATCGTGTTAAAGCAATTATATCATTGATATAATACATGTTGACTGATTAGTCAATCTAACCAGAGGGTACAAGAATTTATGGAAACGCGCAGAGCTGATGCCACTCGAGAAAAAATTATAAAGGCGGCCAGAACCTTATTTGTTAAAAATGGCTTTGCTGGTACATCGATGGGCAAGATTGCCTCAACAGCCAATGTACCGCATAGCCTTGTGTTTCATCATTTTAAAAACAAGCAAAATTTATGGATGGAAGTAAAGATGTCAATTGTCAGAATTTTTAAACAAGGACAAGAGAGTTCTTCAATTTTACCTACTTATAATCAATCTTTAACAAATTTTTTGCAACAACTCATCAGCAGAAGCATCGACTTTTACCAAAACAATCCTGATATAGTAAGGATGATTAATTGGCAACGCTTAGAACATGAACAAGAGCAGGGCATTGGCATCAAAATTTCACAAGAAAGCGAAGCGTGGATTGTGGCCTTTAAGCGTTACCAGGACAAAGGTGAAATAAAGTCTGAACTAAAACCTGAGTTTATCATGACACTTATTTTGTCAATAGTCAGTTCAGCAGCCATGGACAGCAATGTATTTATAAAAAAAGAAGAAGACAATAAAGCTTATATTAATTTTTGCGTCCAGAGCTTGTTGAAGGCATTGTGTCCCTGAACTCTAACCGTTTCACTACGCCGCTGCCTTGCTATACCCGTGCTGAATCAAAATGTTGAGTTTTATGGTAACGAAAAGCGCGCAGTTTACTTGGGTAAATGAGCACTTTGAGTGCACCAGAAAACCAACAGTTTGATTCAGCTTCAGTATAACCACTGACTCACTGACCACCGCCTACTGATCAAGCATCAACAAACTCGCATTACCGCCTTGGGCTGTGGTGTTCACGCACAAAGTGCGCTCGGTGGCAAAGCGATGCAGGTACCTTGTGCCACCTGCTTTAGGTCCTGTTCCTGATAATCCTTCTCCGCCAAACGGTTGCACGCCAACCACGGCTCCAATCATGTTACGATTGACATAAGCATTACCAACTCGCATGCGCTTTACAACACGGCGCACTGTAGATTCAACTCGGCTATGGATACCAAAAGTCAGACCATATCCCAAATCATTTACGCTATCAAGCAGCGCATCCATATTATTAGCCTTGTATCGAAGAATGTGCAAAATAGGGCCGAAATGTTCTTGCTTTAAAGTTGACAAATCATTTATTTCAAACGCTGAAGGAGCGACAAAGGTTCCGTTTGCACAAGATTCAGACAGGGGAGTTTGCGCAATCAACTTTGCTTGACGTTGCATTTGCTCCACATGCTGCTCTAATTGAATTTTGGCGTGTTGGTTGATCACCGGTCCTACATCTGTTGCAAGCTGGCTTGGGTCTCCAATCTGTAGCTCTTGCATTGCTCCTGCCAGCATCTTGCAGGTTTTATCAGCTATTTCTTCTTGTATTAATAAAATCCGAAGTGCGGAACACCGCTGTCCAGCGCTTTGGAATGACGAAGTAAGGACATCCTGCACGACTTGCTCTGGCAGTGCTGATGAATCTACCAACATCACGTTTTGCCCGCCGGTTTCAGCAATCAACGGTACAATAGGACCAGATTTTTGTGCTAGAGATTTTTGAATTAGATGTCCGGTTTGCACAGATCCAGTCAGTGCAACACCTGCAACCCGAGAATCCTCAATCAAGCTTGCCCCAATATCTCGGGCTGCCCCTGGCAACAAGTGCAAGACATCAGCTGGAATGCCAGCTTGATGCAATAATCTAACAGCAAAAGCTGCAATAAGTGGTGTAGGTCCGGCAGGCTTTGCCAAAACTGTATTGCCAGCCACCAGCGCTGCTGTGACTTGACCTAAAAAAATTGCCAAGGGGAAATTCCAGGGGCTAATACAAACAAAAATGCCACGCCCATGCAGGCTGATTTTATTGATCTCACCCGTGGGACCTACCAATGTTTGCGGGGCAGAAAAGTCCTTTCTTGCCCGCTGTGCATAGTACCTGCAAAAATCAACCGCCTCGCGCACTTCTGCGAGTGCATCGGGAATAGTTTTACCGACCTCTCGAACGCACAGTGCCATCAACTCAGGCAGGTTATCTTCCAGTAAATCTGCTGCTCGCTCCAGGCATTGAGCACGTTCTTCTGCTGCAATATTGGACCATGCAGCAAACGCATTCTGCGCCGATGTAAAGGCTTGTGCGACATGCTCAGGTGCAGCAGGAACCAGTGCCCCGATAACGCGCTTGCAATCAGTTGGGCTGACTCGCTCTTGCTGCTCTCCTGGGGATTCTTCTCCTGCTACAATAGGAGCTGCGGTCCATTTTTTTGCTTTTTGCAAAGCTTGCTCAATCATTTTTAGGTGCGCTGGGTCGCTTAGGTCATAGGCTTTCGAATTAACTCGCTCAGTACCATACAAGTCCTGCGGCAAAGGAATCGAGGGATGTGTTTTTCCCTCGGTTTTTTGAACCTGCTCAATTGGGTTGGCGACAATATCGCCAACAGGGACTGATGTATCGCGCAAGCTATAAACAAAAGAAGAATTGGCTCCATTTTCTAAAAGACGTCGTACTAAATACGGTAACAGATCCGCATAACTGCCTACAGGAGCATAGATGCGACAGGTAATTCCCTGATCTACTAGCTCATCATACAAAGCCTCACCCATGCCGTGCAACCGCTGAAACTCAAAACCACTATCACCCCCCTCACCTGCAATCTCAAGAATAGCAGCAACTGAATGCGCATTGTGTGTGGCAAATTGGGGGTAGATGTGTTTTCTAACTTCGAGCAAGCACTGGGCACAAGCCAGAAAGCTTAAATCCGTATGCGACTTTTGGGTAAACACTGGGTAGCCGTCTAACCCATTTTCTTGCGCCCGTTTGATCTCAGTATCCCAATATGCTCCCTTAACCAGGCGGATGTGAAACCTTTGCCCGCATTCAATGGCCAGTTGCGTTACAAATTCTATTACAGGCATAGAGCGTTTTTGATACGCTTGCACCGCAAGCCCCATGCCATTCCACCCTCTAAACTGTGGATTACGGCAGACGGCACCGTAGACATCTAGGGAAAGATCCAACAGATCCGCCTCTTCGGCGTCTACCGTCAAGCTAATGCCATTCGCCCGAGACAAGATCGCCAGCTCAGTGAGCTTTGGCACTAGTTCCTGTAGTACTCGCTCACGTTGCGCGTATTCATAGCGCGGGTGCAGGGCCGACAGTTTGACAGAAATTCCAGGGTTTTGGTAAATCTCATTACTCACCGCCTGAGCTGCATTGTCCAGGATGGCCTGGCGATATGCATTAAAATAACGCTTGGCATCAGCTGCGGTCATTGCCGCTTCGCCGAGCATGTCGTACGAGAAACAATAACCACGCTTTAGGTATTTTCTAGCCTTTTTGTGTGCCTGCTTCATGGTGGCACCTAAAATAAATTGTGCTGCAATCGTGCGCATTCCCTGATGCATGGCATGACGAATCGTGAATCTCGACCCCTGCAAGAGAATCCTGGTCAGCAAATGATCCCTTTTGGGGGTCAACGAATGACTTGCCCATTTAAGCAGTGTTCCAGATGACCGCACCCATAAAGATTCTGAGCTGTCACTTAGAATTGATGCCCAATCTGCTTGGGTTAGTTTATCTGCAATTAAAAGATCCGCCGTAAAGGGATCTGGGGTACGAAGCAGAGCTTCTGCTAGACACATCAACGCTAGCCCTTCAGGGGTCGAAAGGCGATAGCGATGCATTAACTGGGAAACTAGGGAAGATTTTGATCCTTGGTTGCGAATTTTGCATACCAATTCGCGTGCGCGTGCTTCGATTGTATTTTGCATAGTTTGCAAAATACCAAGATTTGGTTGCAGATCTGCAACAATCTCTGCTTCGCCTCGACGGTAGCAAGAATTGATTTTTTCTCTTAACTCTTGTTGGCTGCCCATGACACCCTGTTTTCTTCGTTTTGTAATTTGATATACTCTCGTGAAATCAAAACCTCTAGTTTAATGATAGCTACCAGCTTGCAGTTTACTTGGGTAAATGAGCACTTCGAGCGTATCAGGAAACAGAGGTTTTGATTTCACTTCAGTATAAAGGTATCGCTCTCCCCTTCCAGTACAATAGAACAAAATAGTTGTCAAAACCTTGACCTCTTGCATTGAAAAGGGTGATAATCAGGACGGATGATAATTCAAAGAGAAAATTATAATAGGAGATAAACTTATGGACTTTCGTTCCCTTATTCCATTTCATTCTCACCGTCGTATTGAGGAGTGGGACCCGTTTCAACAGTTTGAGCGCGCATTTCCCCCGCTTTATGAAGATTTTCGCAAAGGTCAGCTCAATCCATTCAAATGGTCGGCTGGCACCCGTTTTGTTGGACCGCGCATTGACGTGAGTGAAACGGATACGGAATTGACCGTTACCGCGGAGTTGCCAGGTATGGAAGAAAATGATGTTGAAATCTCCCTAATCAACAATACTCTCACTCTTAGGGGCGAGAAAAAAATTGATCGGGAAGAGAAAAAGAAAGACTTTCACCTGGTCGAACGTGCTTCTGGTAGCTTTGCTCGTTCTTTTCAAATCCCCTTTGAGGTAACAGCTAAACAGATCGACGCAACATTTGAAAAGGGCGTGCTGACGATCGCCATTCCAAAACCAGCGGGGGAATCACAAAAGACACAAAAGGTACCGATCAAACAAGGAAAATAGCAGCTTCAATGTTCACACACGATCAAGCAACCACCCTATTGTTACGAGAACTCGAGGGGCGAGGATTCGTTAAATTAGACGATAAGGGAGAGTTGCGGGGACTTACCGAAGCTGACCTACAAAAAACGAACAAATTGGAAGCTTTGATCGATGAAGAATTGGTGAAAAAAATCAAAGCGGTTGGACACTTTGAATCTGGGTCTCTCAACCGCTTTGCTGATCTGTACTATCTCTCGCCAAAAGTCAGCGGCAAAACAATAGAACTACCAGAACTTGACCGACTTGAGCGTATCGACTCTTACGATTTAGTCGTTGCTGATTTTAAAGGGTTTTGTCTGTATATTGAAGACGTCTTGAAAATAGTCGAGTAAGCAAGCCAATGTTTCGAGTGGCGACATTTAACATGGAAAGCCTGGATGAAGGACCCGGTGTGTCTCCCCCCCTTGAAGAGCGTTTGTCCATCCTGCGCCCACAACTAGAGCGACTGGACGCTGATATTCTGTGTATGCAGGAAGTTAACGCCCGCAGACCCTCGCGTCATACTCCACGCACCTTGCAGGTCCTTGATACATTGCTTGCAGGAACCCCTTATCAGGATTACCATCGAGCTGCCTCACACACACCAATGGGAAGTGCACCACTCGATCGACATAACCTAGTGATTTTAAGCAAATTCCCTATTACCCAACACCAGCAATATTGGAATGATCTGCTGCCCAGCTTTAGCTATCCAATGGTAACCGCAACACCAAACTCCAAGCACATCAAAAATATAGAGTGGGACCGCCCTTTGCTTTATGCCCAGATTGACACGGGCAGTGGTCACACATTGCATGTAATCAATCTACATCTAAGAGCGCCCCTGGCGGTTCCCATTGACGGACAAAAAGACAGTGATGGAATTTGGAAAACCATTGCCGGTTGGTCAGAAGGATATTTTTTGGCTGCCATGAAACGAAGCGGTCAAGCCGTTGAGACGCGACTGTTAATAGAAAAGATTTTTGCAACTGACCCGCAAGCCCAATTGATGGTATGCGGTGATTTCAACGCCACCGAACACGAAGTGCCTACTAGAATTCTAAGAGGCGGTGAAAGTGATACCAACAACAGCCGACTTTCCCAATATACTTTGGTCCCGCTTGAACGCTCCCTGCCCCAAGCACAACGCTTTTCTGTCATTCATCATGGCCGCAAACAGATGCTGGATCACTTTTTGGTCTCTCGTCACCTACTGGGCTATTACCATCACATGGAAATTCACAACGAAAGTCTGATAGACGAACTCGTGGCCTACCGCGCCATGGAAAATCCTGCGGAATCTTACCATGCGCCAATGGTAGTGGTATTTAAGAAGAAAGAATTAAGAGTGCGATGAAAATTTTTTGCAACAATCGCTATAACTATAACTGTCCCGGACATAAATTGCACTTTATGTTATACAAACTCGTACAAAATCATCTGCTACCCCAGAGAAGCTGAAATCTCTTCCACTTTTTGCCTCATTGCCTCTTCTGCCTCTCTATAATGTTTGGATTTGTCACTGTCTGTCAACCTAGCCACCACGAGAGAAGCATGGAATTTGGAGAATATGTTACAAAACATCTCAACAACTTCAGGAAATTTAGCAAATGGATTTTGTTGATCTGATAGCAAAATTTCTTTAATAGATTCGTAAAGCACTTCCATTTTTTTGAGAGTTTCTTTTTCTTTTGAGCTGAAATTTATATTTTTTTCTGAACGGATCATAATATTTGGTTCTCTTTTTTTGAGCTTTGCTATTTCTTCTGTGGTCTCGGGGTTAAAGACTGTTGTTTGAAGATTCAACTCGTACAACAAGCTTCTAAGGTACAGTTCTGTTTCTGCTGAATTATTATCTGCAAAGGGCTGCCATTGAGCCACTTGCTGAAGGTGAGTTTTAAACCCTTCAGGAGTCATTATTCTGAAATCAACTTGCTCTAGGTAATCGTTGAAAAACCCAGAATATTCCTGCTTAAAACTGCCAAGGTGAGCTTCGGCTTCACTGGGATCCTTGGCAAGCAACCGCCAAACATTAATGCGCTGTAAGTAAGTATTAAGCTCTTCAGGGGTAATATTATTGAAACTTATTTGTTTCAGGTAAGTCTTGAGTAATATTGGATAATGTTTCTTGAACAAAGGGTAGCGCTGCCATGCATAAACACCTTCTATTCCTTCAATACCTTTTATAGAATTTTCTGGATTCTCAGCGAGATTTTCAACAACTTTTTCTACCCCGCGCATCACTTTGTAGGCTATCTGTACCGGTCGTTCTTGCTCATCTATACCGGAAGCACTAGCCAATGGAATACAAATCCATTGGCTAAGACAGAAAGCAATTTTAAATATTTTATGCCGCATCAAATGATACCCTGTTTATCATTACATTCGATTCATTCAAATTTTTCCGGCAGGTGCTGCAAGAGAACAGTCTGGAAATAAAGTCCCCAAACTCTTAATAAGCCCTGTGCAACAATTGGTTGCTGCTGTGCAATGATAGAATCTTCAGCTTCCTCTTCACCCAAGACACTATGTATTCTTTCTTGAATACGCATACTTTCAAAAGGAACGTCAAAATCCAATAGTTCTGGTTCAGCCCGCAAGCTCATCAATGTTAACTTAAACGTGCTGATATTTCCAAGTGCATTTTCTAACAGTTCTGCTGTGCTCTTTGGCAAAATCATTGAAGAGTAAGGAGGATTAAATAATGTCATATAGCTTTCTTTGGCTCGCCCTCCGCTATTAAGGCTTTCCCCAAAATCACCTTCAATTTGCTTCCAAAGGTCTAGATATTGACCTTCAAGTAGGGATTGGCCATCCTCAAGTTCTGCAACAATATCTTGGTTAGTATCGCGTAACCCGTTATGCATATCGGTAATTGCTAATTTTAGTTGCTTTTCCCGATCTTCTAGGAATACCTTTGTAATCGCTCCATTCCAGTCCTTATCTCCAATATCGGTATCTAGATCTTCTTCATTGGGGGTTAAACAGGATAATAACGGACAGCTTGGAGCTATATACTCTTTAAAAATTCTAGTAAGCCCTTTGCCGGCATTAATCTTTAAATCTTTAAAAGTTCCAAGTAATGCTGGATTCAATACAGAGCTAAGTTCAGGGCTTGAATGACTAACGAGCAATTCATCTAGGGCAACAAAAGCATGTTTTATCTCTTCATCATGTTCTTCTTGCTGGCTCAAAAAAGCACCCTTGACCTCTGAATTAATTCCTTTGCGCAGTTGAACAATTTGATATTCAAGATCTTTTATCTTCTCTTCACGTGTTCCCAATGAGGTCGATAAGATCTTCAGTTTGGGTCTCAATTCTCCAAGATTATTCTTTGCCCTTCTAAGCCGCCGTGGAGTATCCTTGTATCTCTCTTCATCTTCTTCGTATATTTCTATGTCCTCTTTTACAAGGTCTACTAAGTGTAACCTTGCTTGTCTTTTTTGCTCATCCGTAGCTTTCCAGTGCTCTTGATATTTTTCAAATCCTTCTATCTTTTGCTCATGTAGTTCTTTTAATCCATCATTAATGTAGCCCCACAGTTGCTTTTTTTCCTCCTCTTCTTTCCTAATCTGCTCTTTTAAACTTACAATTCTTTTAGATACATCCGCATTCCTGGCGTTTGCTTCTTGATATTTGCGCCGCGCTTCTCCAAGTTTATCTGCACTGTCGCGTAGTTTCTTCCTCTTTAAATCGTCAATTTCCTTAATAAGTGGAACCACATTTCCAAGAAGGTCGTGCTTAAAAACTAGCGGTGATTCAGTTTCATTCTCAAGCAGAAGAGATGCGGGAAATGATGGAGCTTTCTTTTGATCGGAAGAGTAAACAATAGCGTACTCATCAGTATGTGATGATATACCACCGCTGCTGTACAATGGATCGTCAGGTTCTAGTTTTTTATTATCACTAGTAGCCTGAACTTCTCCCAGTAACAAAGCACTGAGACCAACCCCTATAAAAGCATGAGTAAATCGCATGATAACCTCCTTTTCCAAAACCTAATGTGTTGTATTAACTTCCTTTTATTAAAAATTATTGTTTTCTAATGATATTAGAAAATCAAAGTTAAATTTGTACTAACAAATATTATATTCTTTTTTTGGTAAGTAAACATGTTGTTCTAATCTCTACAGGAGTGTTTTTTGGTAAGCGATACATAATCCCCATTGCTTAAAAAGCTTCAATTCTTTGTATGCCTTTAATTCTATTTTCCCTCAAAATACCCTTCGGGTTACCGGTAATTTACGCAATACCTTGTCAGTCAGCAACCACGAAAGACCTAAGCCAACAATAAAAGCAATACACGCCTTGATCACAGCTGGAAGCACGCTTCCTAACATATAATACTGCGTCCAAACCACAAACGGCTCATGGAAAAAGTAAATGCCATAGGAACATGCGGCCAGAGATGTCCAAAATGGAATATCCTTGTTGGTAAATCGGTATAAGACAACAATCAAAGTAATGCTTTGAGCGGCACACAAAAAACCATGCAATGTGGTGCGAATCAACAACCCTGGCCCAAGATCTAACATCAGTGGCCAAACATCCACCCATGTTCCCCCCCCGGCAAAGTGATACACGATCTCATCACTAAAAGCGCCATCATACATCCAAAAAATACAGTAGCTTAAATATAGAACGGCCAGGACAGCTGTAAGCACAACCCATTTGGACCAATGAACTGACATTTTTTGCAGCACCTCTTTATTGGACAAGACACCAGCGTAGCGCACACCCACACCAAGGGCAAAATAAAAGATATAGGTTGCCAGCATGTTAGCGCGTGCGTAGAACAACTTACCAAAGCCAAGCCACCAAGGAGTGCCCCAAATCAGGTCACTGATACCAATCATCAGAGCGCTTAGCCCGGCAAACACCAGATACCCTAATATGGGCCTACGCACCATCCAAGCGGCCAATGCCCCAAGCAAGCGTATAACAAAAGGAAATACAGAGTAAAAAATGGCAGCAGTAAAGGTAAACATAACCAAATAGCCCAAAAACCAGTAACCTGCTGCTTGCAATCGTTGCTGGAAGAAAATGTTAAACCAATAGTCAAAGTAGCCAATTCCCGGGTTCCCAAGACTATATTTTGCATAACTTAAGGGGGCTACCAAAAATATGACGCCAAAGACAAAAGGAAATACCAAACGCACTATCTTTTCCCAAGTAAAACTTAGCCAACCTCGTTTTTGTAAAGAGGGCAGCACAAACATACCCGAGATAAAAAATAGGGCTTGCATGATGAAACCATCGGTGAAGAAAAATATAGCATCAAAGGCATGACTGCGATCCATTTCGGTGGGAACAAAATACCAATTCCCCCCCCACATTTGTGCATATGTTTGAATTGCATGCTGCAAAACCACCAATAGGATGACGAACCCTCTTGCGTGATCTAGGTAGTGAAATCGAGCTGCTTTAGTAGAATGAATCATATTTTTTATTCCCAATTTACCTTCGGTACCTTAGCAACAGAAACCGGCCCTATAAACAACCTGCCTGATTGCACTGTCAACGGCAGTTGATACCGTGCTGATGCCTCTGCTTCTCCTTGTAAGGATTCCGTCAAAAAGCCAAGACCTAAGCGCACAAGACGGGAGACTTTTTCATCCAACCATCCCGCCTTAACAAAGGCAGCAAGGGTTTTGTCCAGCCCGCCCACATGGGCTGAAAAGGCCCCCATCGGCTGCAAATGCTCATCTACCGTGGTCGTACCTTCAGCTGTGATCTCCAAAGGTCCCCACTGTAGTTGTAACTTGGCAACCTCAAGGGTGCCATCGCTCTCGTACCAACTATTGATGCGATCGTGTAAAGTATCGCCTGCGATCTCACCACTCAAGCTGGTCTGCAACTGCAATTTTTGCAAATTGTCACCAAAAGGAAATTCAGACAAAACCGGCAGAGTTAAATCTTGCAACGAAATCTGTACATTCATCAAATCATCATGTACATCTTCCTGTTCATGATACTGCGCCTGTACATCTAACCCACCCAGTTTAGCAAAGACCCCTTGCTCCTTACTTAATTCAAGCTGCTCGTAGGAAAACTGAAACGTTCCTTGTTCCATGGTAAAAAATGATGCGGCAAACCCCTCTCCCTGGGCAAAAATGATCTCATCTTCGAGGAGCGATAATGTAATATGATGCCTGCCTGCAGCCCATGATTTGATCTGAGTTGGCCGCCAAAGGGCTGCGCCAAAGCGCATATCACCCTCAACCCAAGTTTTGATAATGCCCTTATAAGCAAGCTCAGGACTCTCGAGAACGATCTTCAGGGTAAACGGGAAACCAGCAAGCTGCATGTCTTTGTATTCAACATTCCAACCCCTTTGCTGCCAATCACGGATTAATTTTTCGACACGATCTTCGAGTTGACTGCCTAAGTGAAACCATCCCACAGTGTAGCCACCTGCAAGGAGCAACAAAGTAAGGAGGAAGAGAAGTCTTCTGCGCATAGCAAATGGCCTTAATGGTTAAAAGAATTTATAAGTTGATTTGAAGCGGTTTCAATGCTATTTGTCAACTCTTTCATAAAATCATCGCGCGTTAGTCCGGGTCCGATTTTGGGCAAGAACTCAAGCACAATGGTGCCAGGCCGCTTCAAAAACGTGCGCCGCGGCCAAAACACACCTGAGTTCAACGCCACAGGAACCACAGGAACATTCAAGTGTTCATATAACATGACAATCCCACGTTGGTATTTTTGGCTCTGGCCAGGGGGAGTTCGCCTGCCTTCAGGAAAAATAATGATCTTACGCCTTTCATCAAGAACGCGTTTGCCTTCAACAACAAGTTTGCGTACGGTTTGCGCACTACTTTTCCGGTCGATAGGGATCATGCCAAATTTCTTGATGAATTGTCCGTAAATCGGCAAGTACGTTAATTCCCGCTTTAAGACAAAGGCGACATCTGACCACAGGTACTGATAAATAATCGTATCCCAAGCAGATTGGTGCTTAGATGCAATGAGGACTGGGCCCTTTGGATAATTTTCAAGTCCCCTAATTTCGTGGGTCACACCAGCACAAACTCGCAACAACCAGAGTGCTCCACCACATGCAACTGTGGGAAACCACATAATATAGCGCCTAGGCAACAGCAACAGAGGTAAAGCCAGCAGAAAAACCAGAGCCACCCACAAGTAAAAAGCTATATTAAAAACAATCGAACGTAGCACAATCATTGCAAACCAAGATCTGGAAACCAGCGAATCAATTGCAGGCGAACTGTAGCCACAAGAAATTTGATGTACTCAAAACAAACAGCACGCACTTGATGCATTATGCCATGCCAATCACGCCTCTTGAACAAAGGCGGTACAATAGGATGAGGCACAATTTTATAATTGGGCATAAGGCGACGAAACTCCATCAAACTGCGCGGCATATGATAGTGCGCGGTTACCAGCCGCATGGATTGGTAATCCTTATGCTGCATCCAAACCAAGGTTTCGCGAGCATTTTCCCGTGTATTAGTAGCTTCATATCCCAAAGCAATGCAGCAGTTAACGTCAACCTGACCGAGATTGAGGTGGGCCAGCAATTCTTTAATAGGCACACCCTTGTCAACACCAGAGATAAATAATTGCCGTGGTTCTTCATTTTTTGCCGCCAGCAAAGAGACTCCTTCGGCAAGGCGTCCGCTCCCTCCGGTCAACACAACAATAGCATCGGTTTTCTGAGCCAAAGGATCTTGAGTTTGCTGCTGGATCAGATGAATGTAAAACCAGCCTAGACCAATGCTCCAGAATACAAACAAAATGCAAAATATCCAAAGGCACCGGGAAAGCCATTTAGAAAATCTAGTATTACCTCGAGGCAAAATAATTCCTTTAATGCAAAGATTTTGTATGAACTCGCGACTTCGCCCGCGGGTTCATAAGCGCCGAAAGCACTGTTAAGTGTGCTGAAAACGAGGCCAATAGCATGACACCCATGGGCGTTAACACCATAATACTTGCTATCATGCCAAATGGCCAACTCAACGTTATCCCCAACAGATTGGCATCCGGCATACAAGCTGAAATCACCCCTAAAACAAGCAGTGCAAAACCAGCTCCAATGATTCCGCCCTTACAGCTCAAAACCAAGGCGTGCCTTTGAAATTGTTGAGCAATGAAATGATTCCGAGCACCAACGATATTTAAAATATTAATAACGCGTTGGTGCGCTTCTAAGCCTGAATGCGTCACAAAAGCAACAGTTACAATAGCGGCAATTCCAATAAGGGTCGATAACAACGTGCTGATCCACAGCACCGAGCGAGCAATTTGCAACATGACCTCGCGTTCCTGCCCTGAGCTGTTAACGCGAGCCCCAAGATGTTCGGCCTCCAAGCGATGCGACAAACGTTCCACATTCAGGTATTGCCCTGGATGAGGCTGAACTTCAAAGCGCAAAGCCTGAATAGGCGTTTCCTGTAGCGCCCTTCCAGGCAGAAGATTTTCCTTCGAATGCACCGTCACTCTCACCACCTGTAAATCCTTAAGAATCTCAAAAACACGATCACGCTGAGCTTTGAGAGATAAACCGGAAAGATGACTTTCTTTCAAGGTGATATAGGTGACTTCTTTATGGTTTTGCTGCCAGGTTTGCACCATGACATTAACACTAGCGGCCCCTGAAAGAGCCAAGATGGCCAAAAACACCATCAAAGCAATAATCCAAGGCACAAAACGGTAAGCCGTTGTCGTATTGAAGGGAACGATTTGTTCCTGTTTTAAAATCTCAAGCACAGCGACGCATCTCTATTTCGGGTTGTACCTTCTCATCTTCTTGATCATGACCATGATACCATAGCGTGCGATCAGAAAGATGCAGCTCAGGGTGGGTAAATTCACTAACTAAATCGCGGTTATGAGTGGCTAGCACAACCGTTGTTCCGCGTTGGTTTAATTCTTCAAATAAACACAACAACTTGACTGCCATCGCATCATCAACACTTCCTGTTGGTTCATCTGCCAGCAACAGCTTTGGCCGAGTTACAATGGCTCGGGCAAATGCAACTCGCTGCTTTTCACCCCCTGACAACACGTCAATTGTGGAATGGAACACCCGGCTTAGTCCAACCCACCCAAGCATTTCTTCAGCTCTACTACGACTTTCGCGCTTTGAAACCCCTCGCACTTGGAGCGCAAGTGCTACATTCTCGAGTGCGGTTAAATGATCCAGCAAATAAAAATCTTGAAACACAACCCCAATTTGCCGACGCAAATGGGCTTGTTCATCTGCATCAAGTCCTTTCACATTGCGGCCAAGAACTCTAATATCACCCTTAAAGTTCCCCTCACCCAAAAATAATAATTTGATCAAGGTCGATTTACCACTGCCACTTGCACCGGTTAAAAAGTGGAAAGATCCTGGTTGCAAATGGAAGGAAACATCTTCAAAAATAGCAGGCCCTGCCTCATAACACATGCTAACTTGATCGAAACTCACAATAGACTGGTCTACAGACATTCAATAACATCCTTTTTTGATTCTATACTGAAGCTGAATCAAACTGTTGGTTTTCTGATGCACTCAAAATGCTCATTTACCCAAGTAAACTGCGCGCTTTTCACTGCCATAAAACTCAACATTTTGATTCAGCACAGGTACATGTTAAAGTGCCACAATTAAGTACGACTCGTCCAGAGCCCATATGCAATTTAAACCAAACCTTGTATCAAAAACTGCTGTTTATATTGATGAACCGCTTGGCAATTACGGTTTTGGTCCTTCTCATCCATTTAGCAATGATCGATTGCCAGCTTTTTGTAAAGCATTCTATGCCAAAAAACTTGATTGCCAGGTTCGTTTGCGCAAAGCTGTAATGGCAACAATTGAGCAAGTCGCCCGGTTTCACAGCATGGCCTACATTGAAAAAATCAAAGCCCAGTCCGCAATTGGAGAGGGATTTCTCGATTATGGTGACACGCCCGCATTCAAAGGCGTTTTTGAAGCCTCATTATATGTTGTAGGCTCTGCACTTGATGCCCTAGAGCAGATCATTCGAGGACATTTTCAACAGGCCTTTCTTCCCATTGGCGGACTGCACCATGCTTATCCGCACAGGGCTTCAGGTTTTTGTGTTTTTAATGATTGCAGCATCGTGATTAAGAGTTTAAGGCAAGAATATGGCGTCAAAAAGGTTGCCTATATTGATATCGACGTCCATCACGGAGACGGCGTTTTCTACGCTTTTGAGGATGATCCAGACCTCATCTTTGCCGACATTCATCAAGCCGGAATTTTTCCGGGATCTGGAGAACCATTCGAACGGGGAACAGGAGCAGCTGCAGGACATAAAATCAACATCACAATGCCAGCAGGAGCCACGGATGCCATGTTTTTCGAAGTCTGGCAACAAGTCGAGTCGTTATTAGAAGCAGAAAAACCAGAATTTATCCTGATGCAGGCTGGTGCAGATTGTCTAAAAGGCGATCCTCTTGCTAGCCTCTGTTACACAGAAAATATGCATGGCCATGTTACAGCACGGCTTAAGCATTATGCCAATAAGTATGCCCAAGGCCGGCTAATGGCCTTTGGAGGCGGTGGCTATAACTTACAAAATATCAGCAAAGCCTGGATAGCAGTGGTAGAGAATTTGCTAAATTAATGAATTCACCAGGCAAAATACAACCATTTCATCAGCCATTAATGACGTGAACGTGGACGTGTGCGTGGAGGTCCAGAAGGAGAAGGAGATGATGGACGGCTTGGTGCCATTTGTTTTTTTTCTAGTGCTTTATGTTCTTGTGAAAGCAGTTGATGTTCACGCATTAACCTTCCTTGTTGCTCTTCTATTCTCCTATGTTGTTCTTCTATTCTCCTATGTTGCTCTTCAAGGGCCATATGCTGTCTCTCGCTATCTCTCTTTGTGTTCTCAAGCTGTCCTTGCAGCTTTTCTATTTGCTGTTCAAGTTGTGGCTGACTCTTTGCATCAATGAATACTCCCGATCCGATTATTAATAAAAATGCCATTGTAAAATAAGATAAGCTGTTCATGTCGATCTCCTTTTTACATTGCAGTATATTATTATGGTAAATTAATTTTATTGATAATAAATTAATTTTTTTATTAAAAAAATAACAAATAATTAAATTTACGATTTTTTAATTGAGTTGGCAGAAACTACAATTGCATTGACCCGATGGATAATCGATATTGATTGCAACTCTAGCTCTTTATCTACGTTAGAGAAATTCACAACGACTGAACGCAACTATAATAATGGCCACAAAGCACAAACAACAAAAAACCATTAACATTGCTCTACAAGGCGGTGGATCCCATGGAGCTCTAACCTGGGGTGTGTTGGACTATCTGCTTGAAGATGGCCGACTCGATATTGAGGGATTTAGTGCCACCAGTGCTGGATCCATGAATGCTGTGGCCTATGCTTACGGAAAAATGGTAGGCGGGAACAAGGGAGCGCGGGAATGCCTTGAAATGTTCTGGAGGCACATGAACGGAACTGGCCAACTATTCAGCCCTGTGCGCCAGCTACCTTGGGAAAAGCTAGGCCACCAATGGAACATGGATTATTCCATCAACTTTCATCTGTTTGAGGCTTTCACGCGGCTGTTTTCTCCCTATCAATTTAACCCTGCTAATTTCAATATTTTAAAAATGGTTCTAGAAGAAACCATTGATTTTGATGCCCTGCGTGATTGCCAGAATACAAAACTGTTTATTAACGCCACCAACGTTCAAACTGGCAAGGTGAAGGTTTTCAAAACAAATGAAATTGATGTAGATGTCATTATGGCTTCAGCCAGTCTGCCTTTTTTGTTTCACGCAGTTCCCATTGATGGACAGACCTATTGGGACGGCGGTTATTCTGGTAATCCAGCTTTGTTTCCACTGTTCTACCACACAGATTCACGCGATATTGTTATTGTACACGTCAATCCTATAGAGCGAACACAGCTCCCGCAAACACCTCCTGAGATCTATAACCGTATCAATGAAATAACTTTTAACTCATCGCTGCTCAAGGAACTAAGAGCCGTTGCCTTTGTGCAAAAACTGCTACAGCAAAACATGATTAAGGATGAATTTAGAGACCAATTCAAAGATATTCTCATGCACTCGATTCACTCCGACAGCGCTATGTGTGATCTGGGAGTTGCCAGTAAGTTCAATGTCAATTGGCAATTCCTGATTGATCTCAAAAACCGAGGTCGCACTTTGGCCAAAACTTGGCTCCAGGAAAATTATAGCAAGATTGGTAAGAAATCATCCGTTGATCTGCGGAGTGAGTTTCTGGATCTGGGTAGTGAGCATATTGGGTAAAATATACTGGCTCTTTTGCGTTTTGAGTGGGTAAGCTGAATTTTAGGTAGGCGAACAGCGTAGTTTCAGTTGGTAAAAATCCGAATTTCCAGCAAGTAAATAAACC
>JBDLIP010000028.1 GCA_039714795.1 Pseudomonadota bacterium
GACTAATTGAAATGATCATGGTATTAATTTTTTAGAACCCGTGGACAAAAACTCACTTAAAAAGTCCTAAAATTTGTCCAGTCCATGGGGTGCAGCGCAGAATAAAAAACACTTTAATCCGTCTTGGACGGGGTGGTGGGCTGAGGATATGTTTTGTTAGGCTCGCATCATATAGGGGCCACACCCAAGAAAAGTAACTTTTTGACCTGAATCATCTCGATCTGCTAAGATAAATGGGAAATAATAAAAGCTTCATGGCGTGGGTGGTACGGACCAAGAGGATAAACACATGATATTAAATTGGCTACACAGCCGGTATTATAATTTTTGGATTAAACAAAGAACATTGCTTTGCTATGCTATCGCTTTGGCGTGTCTTGGCGTATGTGTAGTAACGCCTGATAAAGCACTGGCTGCTATCACCCTTCCAGTAAAACCACTTTTAGCAAAAGAAATACCGGATGTCATTATAGGTCAAACCAATGCACCTCTTACTATTATTGAGTACACCTCATTAACCTGTGATCACTGCGCATTTTTTCACAAAGAAATCTTGCCAAAACTCAAAGCCAAATACATTGATACCGGCCAAGTTCGCTTTGTTATCCGGCATTACCCTCTGGACCGAGATGCTTTAAAGGCCGCGGCACTGGTTTCCTGCCTGCCTGAGGCAAAACGCTATAATGCCATGACGCAACTCTTTTCTACCCAAGACCAATGGATTAACCAGGATCCTGAAAATTCACTTAGTAAGGCCATTGGCATGAATATCAAACAATACCAAAAATGTCTCACCGACGAAAAAATCCAAGATAACGTCTTACTGCAACGCTTAAATGGTGAAAAAACCTTTTCACTTGAGGCAACTCCAACTTTTATTGTTGGCAAGCATGTTGTTGAAGGTGTTCCTCCGTTGGACGAATTTGAAAATTTGATTGCTAAAGTACAGAATCCCTGAAACAATGGGGTGCTATTAGGAGTACGTGCTGGATACTACCGCCTTGGCCGTCATCTCAGCTAGCTCCCGGCTCCAATCCGGGGCAGGCTATTTCCTCCGGGCCCGAAGGGGCGGGACTGGGCAGAGCTCGCTTCCGGCATGACGACTGAGGACAGTTGATGTGATCTCAACACACGCTTTTAATCGCATATGAAACAATATGGGCAATCTACTAGGGATAATACACGTGCAAATTCGACAAAAACGAGAAATATTCTTTAAACTATATGAGTATCTTCGAGTCTATCAACTTCACCTTATCGCATCGGGAATCGCTCTTTCGGTTGCTGCTACCACCATCATTGCTATTGGTCAGGGATTAAGACTCCTTGTTGACCGGGGATTTGGCAGTCAAACAATTGCCTCAAAACAAACTCTTTTATTTTTAACTATAATGGCTCTGTTAATGGGAGCAGCAAGTTTTCTCCGCTCTTATCTTTCTTCTTGGATTGGAGAGCGTGTCGTCGTCGACCTCAAGCAGAAGATTTTTCGCGGGCTTATTTATCGTTCTCCTGCTTTTTTTGATTCCCTTCAAGTCGGCGATCTCATGTCCCGATTAGACACAGATACCCATTTAATTCAAATTCTGATAGGACGCTCTGCCAGTACGGGCTTACGCAGCCTGATACAATTTATCGGCGCCTTTATCATGCTGTTTTTGACCAGCCCTCAATTGGCAGTTCTTACCTGTATTGCCAGCTTTATTGCCTTGATGCCACTTTTTCTTTTTGGAAGACAGGTCTATATCTTTTCCAATGAATTACAGAAAAATTGGACTCATGCTTCAGCCTACTCGCTTGAACGACTTGAGTGTGTAACGACCGTACAAGCATTTGCCCAAGAAAATTCAGTGTACACACACTATCAAAACAACCTTAAACAAGGACTAATCACTGCAAATAAGCTCAATATCACATCAAGTTTGATGTCAGCAAGTGTTATCATCCTCATTACCTTGGGGGCGTGTGTCATTCTTTGGTTTGGTGGCCATGAGGTTGTCAATCATCAACTCACACCAGGAACGCTTGTGTCCTTCCTCTTTTACGCCGTCATCATCGCCGGATCAGTAGGTAATTTATCGGAAGCTTGGAAAGACCTCCAGCGTGCCTTGGGTGCCGCAGAACGCGTATTTTCTCTGCTTCCCGATGCTCCAATAACAAAACCAAAAGTGAGAGCCATTAACAGCCCTGTACGTGGAGACATTGAATTTCAAAACGTCACTTTTTCCTACCCATCGCGCCCGGAAATTAAAGCGTTGGAGAACATTTCGTTAAACATCAAGCATGGCGACACGGTCGCATTTGTAGGGCCTTCAGGCAGCGGAAAATCCTCTCTGTTCAATCTATTGTTAGGATTTTATGCTCCACAACAGGGAAAAGTATTACTGGATAGAGTGCAAATTAATAGCTTTGCACCACAGCAACTAAGGCCACATATTGGTTGGATCCCTCAAGAGCCTATTTTATTTTCAGGCTCTATCTGCGACAACATCAAGTTTGCAAACTCTGGTACCTCTTTTCAAAAAGTTGAAAAAGCCGCACTTCAAGCCAATGCACTAGAGTTCATCCGTAGACTACCTGACGGGTTTGCAACCCAAGTAGGAGAAAAAGGCGTTCAGTTATCAGTTGGCCAAAAGCAGCAACTTGTTATTGCCAGGCTATTTTTGCAAAATCCTTCCATACTGTTGCTTGATGAAGTGACTACAGCATTGGACGCTGAAAACGTTGATTGTATTCAAGCCGCTTTAGGAGACCTAAAGCAAGGCCGTACGACACTTATGGTTACACATAACCTTTCTACCATCCTTAATTTCGACCGTATTATCGTTATGAACCAGGGTAAAATCATTGCTTCTGGTAATCACACAACCCTGATGCGCCAAAACGAACTGTATCGACGATTTGTGGCGTTGCAATTTTCAGACACTCTCCATGAAACATCTGCGGCAACCCCCCGTAAGTTGAGCTTTGCGTAAAAACGGTGGGGATTACGACCGTGAAGATAATTTTGACTTTGTCTGAATAATTTAATAGACTGCGACGAGTTTTTTTAAAATATTTTTAAGAGCTGAGATTTCAATTATGTATATAACTTTTCCCCTTACCAGAATACTGGCTGCCACCTTTTTGATTGTTGGTTTTTTAACAAGTCAGTCATCGCTATTGGCCAGTGTCACCTCAGGCATTGACAGTGACAATGAGGTTTTGATCCGTTTACACCAACAACCTAATAAGTATTCGCTTGAAGTGCTGCGTACCGAGGGCGATAATCAGGTCTGCCTTTTACAAAAAGACATTAGTCGTAGCGTCAACTGCTCTCCCTTCTCACTCAGTGAAGCGCTACAGTGCTCTACAGGACTTAAGCACCTTACTGTGGACCTAGAGGGCGCTTTGACTCTCTGTGGAGCAACTCAAAAAGATACCAATATTGCAATTCGCATTGAAACCTTTGGCTCGGTTATTCTAAATGATCTATTCGCACGGCGCTTAGATATGCTGGCAAAAAGCGTTGTAAGCTGCGGCCAGACCACGATTTTAAGCACCCATGAGTTTCGTGTTGATGAATTTAAGCTGAAGCAAGGAACTCTTGCTCTGGGCCGCGGACGCTATCATGTCAACGGCACCTTCTCCTCTGGCGTTAAGTCAAAGCTTAAAGCCCTTGGTGGCATGCATCTGGTATTTAAAGACTTTAACAACCAGGGTGAAGTAGAGGCAGAAAATTTACTCATCAAACTGCAAACAGGAGTGACCAAGTTAGGCCGCATTCAGGTTGCCAAAACGCTGAAATTTGCAGTCACCAACCAAGTTAATTTTGAGTATCTTATAGAATCCAGTGATCTTTCTTATAAGGGACCTTTATTCGTCCACAATCGAAGTGACTCAGATCAAAGTCACACATATCGGAGTTACCCAGATTTTAGAACCTTTTACAAAGAATTTCTCGAAAATCATCCCTGCTCAATTTTGGAATTAAACGGTGATTGTCTCTTAGGGGTTCTAGAATATTTACCGGTCCCTGACATTTCAGCGCTTTGTATGAGTGCAAAGTTTTACAGAAACTGGCTACAGAACCCAACTTTTTTAAAATATCTTACATTTAGTGCCAGGGTTGGAGGATACTTTTTTGAAAAAGCCCGCAGATTCATTGGCGATGAATTGTTATATAAAATATTAGACCCAACTTCCGATCCAGATACATCCGGTCCAGATACAGATTTTTTCTGCTTAGATGACTTTGCATTTAATAAAAAGAAACATCGTAGAGTAACTCTTCCATCTATGCAATTAACCTGCAACGACCCGCGCTATAAAAAAATGTTCCAGTTTTTGTCCATCTCTGCCCACTGTAGGCACATTGATGCTGCAAGAATTTTAGGGGCCATCTATCGCAATTCAAACATACACACAAAACCTATTCTGTTGCCTGCGGTTCCACCTGCACTGTTAAGACGAATAAATTTGGAATTTCCCAGGGGGGAAATGGATTATGGCTCCCCTAATATTAAAAAAATCTTTGACTTAGTGCAGCAATCACTTATAGACGTGGATGCGCTTGAAACATTATGTGTAGATCTAGATTTGCAACAATACCCGATTATAAGAAGCTTTTATGAGTATTGTAAACAAATCGCAAGTGAGAGCTCAAATAGCAAAATCCCTCTTCCAGAAGGTGAGGAATTTATTAACGAAAAAATTATAGCCGAACTTGCAGTACGTTATGACAAAGGAATGGCTACAGATTTCCAGCAAGAGTGTTATGCCAGTACCCTCGTAGAAGCAAAAAATGCCCAAGAACGCCAACTTGGTTATGAGATTTTAAAAGACTTGTTTGAGAAAACAAGAGATCCGGAAGTCCTACAGGATCTAGCTTACCCAGAAAGCGATGAGCCTTTGGCACTGGCAATAGTTGAGGACAATAAAAAATATCTAAGAAGGGCAGCATATTTAGGTGAAGCAGAAATTCAAAACAGCATTAGCGGGCCTCTCGAGAGCGCTTCAGGCTGGTGGGCAGGGAATGCCAATAAATTGGATAAAATGGAAGGACGCTATTGGCAGCATAGGGCGTTGACGAGCGTTTTAACACAGTCAAACTCATTGGAAAATTTCTTCTTGAAACCTGAAAATTATGAGACTGCATATCCAATCATGTCCGGGTTAGCGTCCTGTTACTGTCATTGGATGGGAGACTCCGATTCAAATTTTCATACCTTTGGCCTTAATAATAAAGGGATGGCCATATCATTTCTGCAATTGGCAGAGACTACCAAGCATTTGAGTCTGTTAACTAGTTTCGCCAAAACCTTGACGCATAATCCAACCGCCTTTGTTGCAGATGAGTGGGGTACCAATGCTAGTATTGATCAGAAAACCGCACAGCAATTATGGCAACAGAATAATTTTATTGGTCAGAAAACCGCTAAGCTATTATGGCAACAGGTTGAATCACTTGAAGAACAACTTATAAGTCTTGAAACAATCAAGAGCTATGCTGCGTTCCATAGATGTCAAAGATATTTTAATGGGGATGGAGTGCCACAAAGCAATGCCATAGCTTATGATTGGTACAACGTATCACTTCAAACAGTGGATAGGTGTAGTATTTACTGGCAGTTAGGATTTCCTTACTTACCTTATGCTAGAGAAAGTGGCCTACATCTGCAAATGGCAGAGTTTTATAAAATAGGTGTTGAAGGCTACTTTGAGCCAGACCTTAACAAAGCAGCAGAGTGCTTGATAAAAATTGTGAAAAGTGGTGAGAACCTGCATGTATTAGCAACTTACGACGTAAACGGTAGAGACGACTTTGCAAAACTCAAAGAACTAGCAGCTATGGGATCGCAAAAAGCCCAAGCGTACCTTGATTCAATGTAGTAGGAGAAACGCATGGGTGTTGTTGAAAAAAACCAAACACCCTGCATTTTTTAGCTTGCTTTTAAGATAAAAGCCAAGTACGCTTATAAGCGTGACAGCTGAGATGCTTACAACACTCAGCCGCCACATGACCATCAACCAGATCTTAAGGAGAGATCTAAGCCAATGGCTATTGCCAAACTATACGATTCTGTTCAATTTTACCAGCACATACTTATTTTTGTTGCTGAAGGTGCATTTGTGTGTGCCTGCTGTGATAGAGCGTGTAAAAACGTTGCAATTAGTTGTTGGCTTAGTGTTGGTGGAGCTGAACAGCTTCAACTTCCTTGGTCTGGTGTGATTTTACAAAAACCATCATCCCTAGATAAAAGGAGAAGCAAATTATGCATTTTATGAACTGTGCTTACGTCATTGGAAAACTCGAAGCAAAAACCCAGATTTTTTCCAGCGGTAAAAATGAAAGGCTGGCCAAATTCACCTTGCTCACCCCTATTGATGGCATCAACGTCAGTGATAGCGAGCATTTTCAAAAACACCACATTTTGATTAAAGAGTCCTCATGGATCGACTATGCTCAAAATTACTTAATTGAAGGGAGGTTTGTCTTCGTTAAAGGGCAACTAAATCAAATTGCAAGAGATTTTGGTCGTTCCTGGATTGTGATTTCATCAAGTTTTGGAGCACTGCATTTAATAGGTTCACAGGAACGTTTCCCCAAATCATTCAGCAGACTGTATCCTCAACCAAATATCGTGCGATCAATCCTGGCAAGTAAAAAGAATGTCGTGTTGCCTGCATGACGGCCGGTGGATGACTTTCTAATCGATTACTCCCTAATCAATTACTCCCAGCGCTCTGCCAACCTCACCAAAGCCAGCAATCGCCCGTTCAACTTGATTTTGAGTATGCGCTGCCGATAACTGTACGCGGATGCGGGCTTCTCCTTGTGGCACAACAGGAAATGAAAAGCTGATCACATAAATACCCTGTTCCAGTAACCCATCGGCGAATTGCTTGGCCTGCACTGCATCGCCAATCATTACGGGAACAATCGGATGTGCTCCAGGAATCAAGTTAAACCCGAGCTGCGTCATGCCTTGGCGAAACTGCTGACTGTTGTTACTCAATTTCTGCATCAAAGTTGGATCGGTCTCTAAAGCCTCCAGAGCTTTAAGAGTCACTTCTGGTACCATTGGTGGCAATGAATTGGAAAATAGATAAGTGCGTGAGCGCTGCCGCAACCATTCGACAACCTCATGCTTACCGCTAATATAACCACCAATGGCTCCGCCTAGGGCTTTGCCAAGCGTACCGGTTACGATATCTACCCGATCTTGTATGCCATAATAGGCAGGAGTTCCTTTGCCATCAGGTCCAATGGCGCCAACCCCATGGGCATCATCAACCACAACCAATGCGTCATATGCTTCGGCTAAGTCACAAATGTCTGGTAAATTGGCGATGATCCCATCCATGGAGAACACGCCGTCTGTTACGATTACGCGGTAGCGATGGTGTTGGGTTTTTTGCAGTTGTGCCTCTAATTCGCTCATATCATTATTGGCATAAAGATAGCGATCTGCTTTGCAAAGGCGAATCCCATCGATAAGACTGGCATGATTGAGAGCATCACTGATAATGGCATCGCTTTGCTCAAACAGCGTTTGAAACAAGCCAAGATTGGCAGCAAAGCACGATGGGAACAAAATCGTATCCTCAAGTCCTGAGAACTGGCTGAGACGTTTTTCAAGATGTTGGTGCGGGCTCTGGGTGCCGCAGATAAAGCGTACTGAAGCCAATCCGTAACCAAAGGCATCAAGCGATTGTTTGGCTTTGCTGATCACGACCGGATTTCCTGCAAGACCTAGATAATTATTGGCGCAGAAATTCAAAAGCGGGTGTAGATACCCGTGCACGGAAATTTCAGTTCCTTGCGTAGAAGTAATGGCATGCTCTTGCTTGAATAACCCTTGTTCATGTAGGGTTTGCGTTTGTTGTTTGAGATTGGATAGAAGAGATTTTTTTGACATGTGGCGCACGATTTGTTCGAGTCTTGCAATCATGGTAGTAATATCTCCATTAAGAATGCTTTAAGGGAGAAAATGAGATGGATTCACAAGCACTCAACCCAGCAAATGGTCAGCCAACTGATGAATACGAGGGACATTCTCTTTTTGAAATTGAAGAAACCCTTAAAAATATGGAAAGTGCCTTTGCGGATTGGAAACGCACTGAGGTCTCTAATCGAGCTAAATTTATACTGAAGTTGGCTAAGTATCTCCGCGAAAATGTTGAGGCACACGCAATTCTCATAACCACGGAGATGGGTAAGCCCATCAGACAAAGCCGTGCTGAGATCGAAAAATGTGCAGTCTTATGTGAATACTATGCAAAACAAGCAGAGGGGTTTTTGCAACCCGAAATTATCACAACGGGAGTTCAGAAAAACTATGTGACTTATAACCCTTTAGGCATCATCCTTGGCATCATGCCGTGGAATTTCCCGTTCTGGCAGGTGTTTCGATTCGCCATTCCTACCTTAATGGCTGGCAATGCTGTGGCCGTAAAGCACGCCCTTAATGTCACAGGATGCGCTTATGCTCTTGAAAAAATCTTCCATGCAGCAGGGTTTCCTAAAGACCTCTATCGCACCTTTGTGATTGATCACAAGCAAACCGCTAAGCTCATGGAGTACCACTCAATTAAAGCCATTAGCTTTACAGGAAGTGTTACGGCCGGTGCGCGTGTTGCCAAAAAAGCTGGGGCTATGATCAAGAGGACGGTGCTTGAGCTGGGTGGCAGCGATCCCTACATTATTTTAGAAGACGCTGATGTTGAACATGCTGCAAAGACTTGCGTTGCCAGTCGTTTGGTCAATACAGGGCAAAGTTGTGTGGCGGCCAAACGTTTTATTGTAGTGCAACAACACGAAAAACAATTTACCGATATGGTTGTAGATCTGATGCGCCAGGCCAAATATGGCGATCCCATGGATGAATCGAATGATCTGGGTCCGTTGGCTCGTTTTGATTTGCGCAAAGAGTTTCATAATTATGTGAACTCAATTGCTAGCCAGGGAGGCAAACTTGTCCTTGGAGGTAAAATGCCAGAAGGTGAGGGGGCTTTTTACCCCCCAACAGTCTTAACCAACGTTAAACGCAAAAACCCCGCAGCTGGCAACGAATTATTTGGTCCAGCTGCTGCTATCTATAAAGCCCGTGATGAGGACGAAGCGATTGCAATTGCCAATGATTCTTGGTACGGGCTAGGGGCAGCGGTCTTTACTCAAGACATCGAACGCGGTGAACGAATTGCAGCCAATGAAATCCAGGCCGGCTTTTGCGTCGTCAACGGCATGGTGCAATCTGATCCACGTCTACCTTTTGGAGGGGTCAAAGATAGTGGTTATGGACGCGAACTCTCTCATTTTGGTTTGAAAGAGTTCACGAATGTAAAGACGGTTGTGGTGCGGTGAAGTGGATTTTGTTTCTTCTAAGGAACCTGAGTTTTGGATAAGAAGTGCTTTGATCCATCTTGGCCGTATACGCTCAAAGTGCTCATTTATCCGTGTAAACTGCGAGCTGGTAGCTATCATTAAACTAGAGGTTTTCATTTCTCGCAGGCATAGGATAAAACTATTCCTTACCATCAACCATCATATTCCGCGTTGCTTCTGGCAGACGTACCGTCAAACCATCCAACTCAGGTTTTATGATAATTTGACAGCCTAAGCGAGAAGTGTGCGTTAAAGCAAAAGCTAAATCCAACATATCTTCTTCGTCTTCCGTTGGTTCACTCAATTTGGCAAACCATTCAGGATCAACAACAACGTGACATGTTGAACAGGCAAGGGATCCCTCACAGGCCCCTTCCAAATCTATATTGTTGTTGTGAGCAATCTCCAACACCGAAAGCCCCACAGGAGCTTCAACCTCTTTTCGAGTTCCATCTGGCTCTATAAAAATCATTTTTGGCATTTATTCAATTCCTCATTCACTCTAAAAATTCAGCTGCATTATAATCATGGACGACATTGTAACATAAAGAAACACAAGCATTTTGAGAAAATCACTGTTTACTATCAGGACTCTTTGTGCCCTCCTGCCTCAGCAAAGTCAACATATCTTCCTCTGACAACCCATAGGAAGGCTTAACGGTAATCATCTGTTGAATTCCAGTTGTTTTCTCATGCGCACTCACTTGTAGTAAACCATCTGCATCTAAGATAAAAGTCACTGCAATGCGCGCTCGACCAGCCGGCAGCGACGGAATGTTTTCGAGAATAAATTCCGCCAACGACCGACAATTACTCACTTTTTCTCCTTCACCTTGCAACACGTGAATTTTCATCTGTGTTTGACCGTCTTGATAGGTGGTAAATTCCTGTGATTGGCTTGCAGGAATTGGACTGTTGCGATAGATAATCTTTTCAACAACTTCTCCCATTGTCTCAAGCCCCAGCGACAAAGGAGTTACATCCAACAATAAGGACGTCGATCCATAAGACAGAGCTTTTGCTTGCAGCCCCGCCCCCAAGACAACGGCCCGATCTGGATCTATGTCACAAAGGCCGTTTTGCCCGAAGAATTCCCGAACTTTTTGTCGCACCAGGGGCATTCGTGTCGCTCCTCCAACGAGTACGACTCCTTTGATTTCAGAGATCTCCAGCTCCGCATCTTGAAAAACCTTGCGACAAATCTGAATTGTGCTCTCTGCAAGTGGTTCACATAACAAATCAAGCTGAAAACGGTGCAATTGATGTTCAGAGCGGCAGCCCTGATAATCAAGAACCCAGCAACCAGAAGACTTTGTGGTTAACTGTTCTTTTATCTGACGCATCAACATGAGAGCAGATTTGCGATCCAATTCCGAAAAAGCTAGTTTGCCTAATTGTTGCTCTCGCTCGATGAGCAAGAATTCTAGCAAAACTGCATCAAAGTCATCGCCGCCAAGGTGTGTATCACCGCCGGTGGCCAATACCCTAAATACTTCCTTATGCAAACTCAGCAAGGATAAATCAAATGTCCCGCCGCCCAAGTCATAAATGGCATAAATCCCTTCAGCATTCTTCTCAAGACCGTAGGCAAGTGCTGCTGCTGTTGGCTCATTCACCAACCTTAAAACCTCTAAACCTGCCAATCGTGCTGCATCACGTGTGGCAGAGCGAGCTCTTTCATCAAAATACGCCGGGACTGTAATCACAGCTTGCCGGATTTCCTTTTGCAGGGTTGTCTCAGCTTGCTGCTTAAGATAGCGCAAAATATCAGTTGCAACTTCAAGAGGAGTGACTTGATGACCTCCAAACTCAAGTTGTTTTTGAGCTGCTTGCAACAGACGTTTTGTTGAAACGGCAACTCTGGATGGCTCTTGCAAAAAAATATCTCGGGCTTTTTTGCCAACGCAGACCCCTTCTGCTCCGTAGGCCACCAATGATGGGACGAGTTCGCTCTGAGAACCTTCCAGTTGTAAAACTTTTACGCCTGTTTCGTCAGCGATAGACACGAGAGAATGGGTTGTTCCTAAATCAATGCCGACAACTGCGGTTGTGCTTTCAAAGGTAACTTCATCTGGCTCAGTGATTTGCAATAAGTGCGACATTTTAAGTTCCCCTGACAAGGGCTAATTTTTCAGTAGTTTTTTGCAACATCTTTTGCCAATAACGAACACGAATGAGCTGTTCTTGTGCCTTGCTCCAGTTTTCGGCGAGACATTTCTGTCTCAGGGTATTCCAGGCATCACTACAGAATGCGACAACTTCACCATTCAAGCTCTCGAGATCAGCAAGCGATTCAGAAGTTTCAAGTGCTTCACGTACTTCCATAAGCTGCATTAATAATTTGTTCGGCGCTTGTTCGTCCCGGCATGCCTCGACACCAAGTCGTGCAGCAAGTAGTGCTTCTGCCCTGGTCAAACGATCTTTGAGTATGTTATACGCCCGATTGATATTGGCCGTTTGTTGCGTAGCATAGAGTTGTTCAGTTGCAGAGGCCTTGATAAAATGGTCCGGGTGTAACTGCTGTTGTCGTTCTAGATAATTTTTCTCTAACACTTTCTCGTCAATATCTAAAGACACTGGAATTCCCATTACTTGAAAAGCCGAACACGGCTGCACTGACTGGACAGAATGACAATTCGGACACAAAAAAACCCAAATTTTGCCATCCCACCCACAGGACCAACAAGCAATATTCTTAAACATGGAACGACTCACCACAACCACAACGGCCCTTTTCATTTGGATTAAGAAACGTAAAACCAGACTGCAAAGCTTCTTCCCTGTAATCCATTTCTGTTCCAAGCAAAAACATCACGGCTTTAGGGTCGATAAATATTTTTACCCCATGCTGCTGCACAATCTCATCTCCTTCCTGTGGAGCATCAGTATATTCCAATTTGTAAGCCATACCGGCACACCCTTTGACTTTTAAACTAATGCGTACCCCAGCAGCTGGCTTTGTGCGCTTTGCAAGTAATAATTTTATTTGCTCTGCGGCAGCAGCAGTGATAGTTAAAATAGCTGGCCGTTTTGACTCAACTGGTTTCATGTGTTCTCACCGACTATCTCGCTTAGCCTGATAATCCTTAATTGCCGAACGAATTGCATCTTCCGCCAACACCGAGCAGTGAATTTTAACAGGCGGAAGGGCTAGATGCTGAACAATATCTGTGTTTTTAATTTCCAGAGCCTCTTGAATTGTCTTGCCCTTGACCCATTCAGATGCCAACGAACTTGAGGCAATAGCTGAGCCACAACCAAATGTTTTAAACTTTACATCCTCAATAACGTCATCCTTCACTTTAATTTGTAGTTTCATAACATCACCACAAGCTGGGGCTCCTACCAGGCCTGTGCCAACATTTTTATCTTTTTTATCAAGCGACCCCACATTTCTAGGGTTTTCTAGATGGTCAATTACTCTATTGCTATATGCCATAGTCTCCTCCTTTAATCTGTACTCAAGCTGCTGCCCATTGAATTGATTTAATATCGACTCCTTCCTGGGCCATTTCCCACAAAGGGCTCATAGCACGCAGGCGCTCAACCGCATCAACAATGCGATTTGTTGCATAATCCACTTCCTTTTCGGTTGTAAACCGCCCCAATCCAACACGCAAAGAGGTATGGGCTAGTTCTTCTGCAATACCCAACGCTCTTAAAACATAAGAGGGCTCTAGTGAAGCAGACGTACATGCAGATCCTGAAGAAACCGCTAAATCTTTTATGAGCCCCATCAAGCCTTCACCCTCAACATAAGCAAAACTGATATTGATATTACCGGGAACACGCTGCTCTTTGTCACCATTGAGGTAGACTTCTGAAAGTCTGCTAAAGATTACTTCACAAAATTTCTGATTCAAACCGAGCAATCGCTCATTTTCTGAAACCATTTCGTTTTGGGCAATAGCACAAGCCTCTCCAAAACCGACACACAAGGGGGTGGGAATCGTTCCAGAACGCATTCCACGTTCCTGTCCCCCGCCATTGAATAAAGCAGCAAGGCGCACTCTGGGCTTACGGCGCACATAAAGGGCTCCAATTCCTTTAGGACCATACATCTTGTGCCCTGAAATACTCATTAAGTCGATATTCATCTGCTCAACATCTAGAGGGATTTTTCCCACGGCTTGGGCAGCATCTGTATGAAAAAACACTCCTTTTTCCCGGCAAATTTTCCCGATAGCCGCAAGGGGTTGAATCACCCCTATTTCGTTGTTAACGGCCATAATTGATACCATCAGCGTCTTTTCTGTGATCGCATTACGCAGATCTGCCAAATCCACCAATCCATTCTTTTGTACTGGCAAGTACGTAACTGCATAGCCCTCTCGTTCCAGGTTCCTGCAAGTATCTAACACACATTTGTGCTCTGTCACACAGGTGATGATATGCCGCTTTTGATCCTGGTAAAAATGCGCTACGCCTTTAAGGGCAAGATTATTGGCCTCTGTTGCACCAGAAGTAAAAATGATCTCTCGAGGATTAGCGCCAATAACCTGCGCCACCTGGCTCCTGGCCTTTTCAACAGCATCTTCTGCTTCCCACCCAAAGGCATGGTTTCTAGAATGCGCATTGCCATATTTTTGCCCGAAAAAAGGGAGCATCGCGTCGATGACGCGCTGATCACAGGGAGTTGTCGATTGATAATCAAGGTAAATTATATCCTGGCTCATACGGCCTCCTTACAGTGTCTTTGATAAATTTTAGTCCATACTTGAGTGAATTTTTCTATATCGGTTTGTGTTGTCTGCCATCCGAGACTTACTCGTAAAGCCTGGCTAGCCTCAGATGCTTCAACCCCCATAGCTTTTAGCACATGGGAAAACTTGGCCTTACCAGACGAACAAGCAGCACCTGCACTGACAGCAATCCCCTGAAGGTCAAAATTCATCAACTGCTTCTGACTTGCCACACCTGGCATCATGATACAAGACGTATTTGGAAGCCGCAAACAACCACGACCATAAACTTTGAGCGTTGGGCAAACTCGCTGCAATGTATCCTCTAAAGAATCACGTAACCTTGCAACATGCTGCCAATCATCACTCACAGCATCCTGGATCGCTGTTTGAAAGCCAACAATATTGGTCATACTTTCTGTTCCGGCACGCATGCCTCTTTCTTGACCTGGACCTTTCAACAAGGAAACCAAATTAAGATGCTTGCCAACAATAAGAGTACCAATCCCCTTGGGTCCGCCAATTTTATGGGCAGACAGAGCCATAGAATCAACCCCAAGTTCTTGAAAATCGATGGGCAATTTACCAAATGCCTGTACTGCATCGCAGTGCACGTAGGTCTGATAACGCTTGGCAAGAGTAACAACCTCTTGAATCGGTTGTACAACTCCCGTTTCATTGTTTGCCAACATCACTGCTATCAGCAATGGACCGGAATAGTTGCAACGCACTTCCCCAAGCTTGCGCTCAAGATATTGCAAATCAACCAATCCACCAGCAGTAACTGCAATCTGCTCTTGGGGCCCTGCAAATTCAATCACAGAGTCGTGTTCGATGGCACTTACCAAGCACTTTGCTCCTGTCTGTACCAGACCCAGAATTGCCAAGTTATTCGCTTCTGTTCCCCCTGATGTAAATACCACATTGGACTCTATCGTATTTATAGATTGAGCCACTGTCGCTCGAGCATTTTCAATCAAAGCTCTTGCTTTACGGCCTAATGCATGCACTGAAGAAGGGTTGCCAAAATGATCAAACGAGTCAAGCATGGCTTGGCGAACTTTAGGGCGCATGGGGGCAGTTGCGTTATAATCTAAATAAATCATTTAACTCTATACCACTTAACTCTACACTACAGGCAAACGTCTTTGACATACATCATCAACAGTAACAGTCTGCAAGTACTCCATTACCTGATTTTCAAGACCCTGCCATAGTTGGTGGGTAAGACATTTTTCACTGCCACCAACACAGCTTTTGTGTGAATTTGGAGCACACCTTGTTGTTTGAACGGCCTCTTCAACTGCTTGCAAAACATCTGAAATTTGTATTTGATCAGGATCTAGAGCCAGCTTGTATCCACCGGACTGCCCGCGGGTACTTTTCACCAGGCCGCAACGGCGTAACTTGGAAAATAACTGCTCCAAATATTGAATTGGAAGTTTCTGTCGATCTGCAATTTCACCTAAAGCGATTGGTGTGCTCCGACCATGAAGTGCCAAATCTACTACGGCAACAACAGCATACTTTCCCTTGGTACTCAGCTTCATAAATGCTCTCTTTCTCCTAAAACCACTCTTCCTAAAACCATTCTTCCTAAAACCATTCTGGCCTTTTCATCATGAATATGCTAGATAGTCTTGAAGCTTTTTGTTCCTCCTTAAAGTCCATTTTTGGAGGCAACGGGCTGAAAGTTGTTCTGAATTTATGATTACCTATTCTGACTAAAATAGTCAAGATTGAATTCGGTTTTTACCGAGAAGTAGGAGATATATATGCCTGAAGTTGTCATTAACGGTCCAGACGGTCGAATCGAAGCACGCTACCACCAAAGCAAGATTCCCAAGGCTCCCTTGGCCATCTTGCTCCATCCTCATCCAGAGTATGGGGGCACAATGAACAACAAAATTGTCTATGCTCTCTACCGCTGCTTTACGGACCGAGGTTGCAGTGCCATCCGTTTTAATTTTCGAGGAGTTGGTCGCTCAGAGGGTACATTCAATAATGGCGAAGGTGAGCTGCATGACGCAGCTACAGTTCTTGACTGGTTGCAGGTTTACACGCCCTCTGCAGGGTCGTATTGGGTTGGGGGTTTTTCTTTTGGGTCTTGGGTTGGCATGCAACTTTTAATGCGCCGCCCTGAACTCAGTGGATTCATTTCGGTGAGCCCCCCTGCCAACATGTACGACTTTACTTTTCTGGCACCCTGTCCAGTGTCTGGCCTTATTTTGCAAGGAGATAAAGATGTGATTGCCCCCAAAGATTCGGTTGACGATTTTGTAGACAATATGGCGATACAAAAAGGAATCCAGGTGGAGTATCGACTAATAAGGGGGGCAGATCACTTCTTCACAAATCGCATTAGCCAACTTACCAATGAAGTTGATACCTATCTTGATCAGATGCTGCAACCTGAAAATACTTTATTGCCAAGGTTGGCACCTCGGGTGGTATAAGCATAATGTCACCTCAAGATCCAAACAATATTTACCGCGAAACAAGGATAAAAAAGGCCGAATCCCTGCGTGAAATGGGGATTAATCCTTATCCGTATCATTTTGAAAAAACCCATGAGGCCCGTGAGCTTGAGACTCGCTACCAACACCTTGAAAAAGGTGAAGAAACAGAAAATCAGGTCCGCGTTGCAGGGCGCATTATGTCGCTACGCAATAATGGAATGTTCATAGATTTACATGATACCAGTGGCAAAATCCAAATTTTCAGTCACAAAAGCGCCCTGCCTGAACCCCAACTGGCGCTCCTTAAATTACTTGATATTGGGGATATGATTGGTATTACCGGCCTCGTGCGTCGGACTCCTCGAGGTGAGCTGACAATTAACGCCCAGCATATTGATGTCTTATGCAAGTCGTTGCTACCACTGCCGGAAAAATATCATGGACTGAGCGATGTTGAAATTCGCTACCGGCAACGTTACCTCGATTTGATCGTTAACCCCGAGTCTCGCAAAACTCTGCGATTGCGCAGTCAAATTATCACGGCACTGCGCCAATATCTGGTCAAGAAAGGGTTTATTGAGGTTGAAACGCCGATGTTGCAATCGATTCCTGGTGGCGCAGCGGCAAGGCCTTTCATTACGCATCACAATGCCTTGGATATGGACTTGTATATGCGAATTGCCCCAGAGCTTTACCTGAAACGACTCGTCGTTGGAGGCTTGTCGGAAAAAGTGTTTGAGCTCAACCGTGTGTTTCGTAATGAGGGAATTTCCACGCGCCACAATCCTGAATTTACCATTCTAGAGTTCTACCAGGCATATGCAGATTACAACGACCTCATGACATTTACCGAAGACCTTGTCAGTCACGTTGCTAAACAAGTTTTGGGTACATGTGTTATCACTTATGACGGCAAAGAGATTAATTTATCTGGCCCCTGGCCCAGAAAACCAATGAGCGAATTGGTCAAAGAAGCCACTGGTATTGACTTCCTAACCATTGAGTCGTTAGAAGAGGCCCAAAAAGCCGCTCAATCCGTTGGCATCGATGCCGACAGGTTTCTCACCTGGGGACATGTGGTTGAAGAAGTATTTGCTGAAAGGGTTGAGTCTACGTTGATTCAACCAACTCATGTGATCGATTATCCGCTTGATATTTCACCGCTAGCAAAAGTGCATCGAGACAACCCACGCCTTACAGAACGTTTTGAGTCCTTCGTTAACTCATGGGAACTTGTCAACGCCTTTTCTGAATTGACGGACCCGCTTGAGCAACGTAAAAGATTTGAAGCGCAAACGAAAGAACGCGAAATGGGAGATGATGAAGCTCAACGTATGGATCAAGACTTTTTGACTGCACTTGAATACGGCCTACCTCCAACAGGTGGATGGGGCATGGGTGTTGACAGGTTTATTATGTTATTAACCGACTCACCAAGCATCCGCGATGTCATTGCGTTTCCAACACTTAGGTCTAGGGGATAGATAATCTAATGCAACCTACTTAACCTGAGTTTTGGATAAGGGAAGAATTTGCTTATCCTCCACGGGCCGTCATCCCGGCCTCCATTTTTCCCCAGCTCGCCAAGAGCTGGATTGGAAAAATGAGTGAGCCGGGATCCAGTTT
>JBDLIP010000029.1 GCA_039714795.1 Pseudomonadota bacterium
CAATTTGTTGTCCATTTGCTCAGAAAAACTTTATATTTTTGACGATCGGATAGATTTTTTACAAAAAATTCTCACTTTTTAAAATTTCGTCAGGAATAGGGTGAAAAAAATCAAAGTACCATGGTAATACGGCTAACCCAGTCCCCCTTTAGGCGGTAGTGATTGATTATTTTTTTCATGAGGTGGCCCTGCAGAACCAAATATCTTTGTCCTCCCAGGGGGCAGGCGTTGAAGTAATTGGTTGTCACTATAAGGCCTGACCAATTGCGTTTAAATTAGCTTTAGTGCTTTGCATATTTTCTAGAGCCTTAAACACATCTTCAGGTGACAACTTTTGTTCCTCAACTAACTCAATCAATATTTGTACAGCAAACTCTCCTTTAAGTGCATCTTCCTCTTCCTCATCAAAATAGCTTTGAATCTGAGAGGCGGCCCCCACTTGGGTGTGGTAGGCAAGGTCACGTTGCAGCTGGTCATATATAAGTTGATAATTCTTCAGAAAATTGCCTTCTGTAAAATTTTTGTGATGCATTGCATCTGCTTGTTCTAGGATTGTGATAATCATCTCGTAAAGGGTAATACCAAGATAGGGTAGAAAGCCATAATTTCGTTTTTTTTCACCACGAAAGTTATCACCTTCACCATACAATTTGTGGGAACGTGCAGCTCCTAAAAAAAGACTGTTAGAGATGTGATAATTTTTAGAGAAGAACAAATTTATCTTATAATATTTGACCCCGTCTTTTAAAAAATTTTCTGCATTCTTATTATGGATAAGAAAATATTTTGAAATTTGGATTGGATCATCACTGTTTGCCTCTTCTTTAAGCAAAGGTAATTCATAAATAAACAATGATAAATTAGTAAACAATCCCTCATCTTTTGATATCTTTTTTGGTTTTGGGATATTTTCTACGAGAGTATTAAAAAGTAATGAAAGTTCTGCGGAGTTTGCCTGTGTGGGAAAATGGTTACTTTGTTTTTCGTCTTCAGACCCATTCTCGAGCCACAAGCCAAGGTCTAGGTTATTAACAATGATATTTGTGTAGTCCATATTGTCGCGCTGCAATGATTGGGCGAAAGCTTTGATGTCCTGTTTATTAGGTACATTAAACTTAGCTCCTTTGGGAACAATAAACTTCCCAAACGCTTCTACAGATCCCGTTGTGTAATCTGTCACCATTAAAAAGCTATCAGGTGAAAAAGTTTTCCCTTCCTTTCCCTGAAGTTGTGCATATTTCACATGGGTACCCGGTCCCTTAAAGTGCAGTTCACCAGCATTTTGATAGTTGCCAAAATAATAGTTTCCCCTGCTAACGTAAATTTTACCTCGGTTGCAGACAGATCGAAAAATTAGATTATTCGCACTGAGATTTGCAGTAGCGGTTGTTTCGTTGACCAACTGCAAATTTCTCGATGATTCGCCGCTTAGTGTCATCTCTCCATTATTCTTGAGAATATTTCTGCAATTATATTCTAGTTGATTCACAAATAGCTTTTGGTTATTTGTGATAGGCACATTAGAAATAAGCTTGCTGATATGTAATTCCAAATTTAAAACAACGGAAATATTTGAGGCATTAATATTAAAATCATCAAATTTTATATCGCTATTCTGACAACCAATTGTTATTTCTCTATCCTGGTTTAGCTTAAAAGTATAATTTTCGAACAATACTTGTTGGCCTTGATCTTTCAGGATAGTTGTTTGCTTTTCACCGATAGTGATTCTAAATTGAGAGTTTTCAAGCTCTTCAATAGCAAAGTTCTTACTACGCACCTGTGAGGAGAAAATAAGGAGCGTAAAGGCTATCGCAAGAGTTACGAAACGAAATTGAAAAACATACTTTATGTAATTTGAAAGCATAACATTTTTCCTTTTGTGTAATAAACATTTAAAAAATAAAACGACACAAGATCCATACTTGCTAATCAGTGGATAATACACGACAACACAACTAAATGTCAATCATAAAAATCCCTGCATCAGGGCTGTTAAGTGAACTCCTCTCTTATCCAAAACTCAGGTTATTTAAGCAGCCCTCAGCTGCATCCACTGATCTGGAACCGTATCCAAACGGGGAATCTCCGTCCACAACAGCGCGCATTTTACCTGACGTTCCGGATACATGCCAGCCAAACACTCCCCATAAGTGTATAACTGCGTGAGATATTTGTGTGGTATCTGCTCCCAGGTCTTAGGAACTTGTCTATCACTTTTGAAATCAACAATCAAAACCTGCTCTGGAGTCACCACTAAACGATCCACTTGCCCAGATATCATGCCCGATTTCGTCTGACCGGCAATTGGCACTTCAGCTTGAGAGTTAGGACCAAACACGTTTGCAAACACCGGATCTTCCAAAATCTGCAACACTGTTTTTGTTAAAGAATCGATTTTACAGTCGTGCTCGGAAAAATATTTCTGCAAATAATTCTGACACACTGCTTGGCGTCGTACAGGGTCAACCCGAGGTATGTATTGTAGCAATTTGTGTAGGATCTCTCCTCGCAATTGTCTTGATGGCTCTTGTGAGTCAAGTGGTGAGGTTATAGTTTGAACCTCATTGGGGACTTGCATCTGTGAGGGGTGGCGCAGAAGCTCAGCTGTCTGTGAACCGATGTCTTGTTGGGTCCATTCAGGCAATGGATCAACGGTTGCAGGTGGCATCATAGAATCGATTTGCGCTTTTGGTTGACTTGCAACCTGTTCGCACTCAACTTTCCAGCCCGTTTGCACGGCTTTCCCTACCTCAGCAACTGCCCGCTGGATTTGGTGATACCAGCAGATATCTAAGGGCTTGCGTTGGGTCTGCCAGCCACACACATATAACCGATCCTCAGCGCGAGTCATGGCAACGTAAAGCAAGCGATTATACTCTTGCAAAAGACGGGCATTGGCACGCTCCCGCATAGGCTCAGTAAAGTCACAAGCTGCATCTCTTGGTGGGTTCCATAAAGGAAGTTGATTATCCTTTGAAACCTTATGCCAAAGCAGCGCATCCCGAAGCTGTGGCACTCGAACTGTGTCTGGTAAAATAACAACTGGAGCTTGCAAACCTTTCGATCCATGTACGGTCATAATCCGAACTTCATCGAGCCCGCCCTGGTCAAGATCACGTTTGATTTGAATATCACCTTCTTGTAGCCAGGCTAAAAAGGTTTGCAGGCATGCTGTGTTATTTTGTTCATAAGCCAAAGCAAGAGCAAGAAATTCTTGCAATGGATCCACCGCGTCGTGGCCCAATCGCGCAATAAAAGCACATTTTCCTTTTTGCGCGCCCAGAATTTCTGCATATAGCTGATAAGGAGTGAGCCGGTGTGCTTTCGTCTTTAACTCGTATAAATAAGTGTGGGCACGCCTGAAATCCAAATTATCGTCGGCATTATCTATTAACTGTTGCCAGAGCGATTGCTTGCCGCGATCGTGGGCTAGATAAAACAATTGATCTTCATCCAAACCAATCAGCGGAGATTTTAAAACGGTCGCTAGAGTCAAATCATCTTCTGGCAACAACAAGAATTGTCCCAACGCCATCAAGTCTTGAATCGCCAAATGTGTGGTGAGCAACAGGCGGTCATTGCCTGCAATGGGGACGTTCTTTTGTTTGAGAGCTTTAATGAGAGCATCGACAAATGCTGTGCGCCGCTGTACTAGAATCATAATATCCCCGGGCCTTAAAGGGCGATTTTTCGCTTCCAACCGTTCGCCAGTTTCCAGCCACTGTTGAATGCAATCAGCCAACTGCTGCGCCAACATGTAGGCAGGACTTGGTTGATACTCGGTTTTGGCCACTGGCATCGGCCATGCGGCTTCTTGTTCCTCAGTTGCAGGTTGCACGAGCGGCCATACTTCAACCAAACCCCCCTCCCCTTCTCGATAAGGAACGTGCTTGATCTCACCTCCTTCCATCGCCACACCATTACGGGCAACTTCATTTTGAAACACCTGATCAACCACCTGTAGTACAGCAGCGGTAGAGCGATAAGAAGTGGTCAAGCGCACGTCTTGCCAGGGTTGCTGACATGCTTTGACCAGCTTGGCAAAATGGGTGCGCATCTGCCCGAAGACTTGGGGATCTGCCCCTTGAAAACTATAAATTGACTGCTTGACGTCGCCAACTACAAAAATGGATCTAGGGGTTTCCGGGCGTGTGCCAAGTCCTGAAAAAAACTCTTCTGCCAAAGCAGCAATCACCTGCCATTGTGCAGCACTGGTGTCTTGGGCTTCATCAACCAAAATGTGATCCAAACCGCCATCGAGTTTATAGAGCACCCAAGGCGCAATGTCTGGCTTGGAAAGCAGTTGACCAGTGGATCTAATCAAATCATCGTAATCTAGTACGCCTCGATAGCGTTTCAAGGTTTCATAGCGCTTGGCAATGGCTGAGCCTAAGCTTAAACTGGCTGAGGAGATGCGCCCAATGCGGTGTTTCTTTAGATATTGTTCCAGCTCAAGGAAGCGGTAGGCTTCTTGAGTTAAAATATCTGTAAGCTCTGGGCACATTTCACCAAGACGTTTTGTGACCAAAACTTTGCGAATATCTCCCGTTTGCGTCAGAAAGGCGGCGCGATATTCTGGCAGTCGATCAAGGCGCTCTTGTGGTGAAAACAGCCAATTTGCAATACGACGGGCCCGATCTTGATCTGTCTTGAGCCCATCATTTAAGAATTTGACGGCATGTTTCAACGATACCAAATCGAAATGGGTTTCGTGACAAAAGCGAGCCAGAATATCTGACTCAGCTTCCGACAAAGACACTTGTAAAAGTGGCTCAAACAATCCTGCAATCCGCCCTCCAGTGGCAAGTTTCAGGTGATGTCGTTTGGCTAGTAATTGATGTAGGACGGCAGCAAAAGTGTTCTCATCAAAAAGTTCAGCTAAATCAGACAAGGTTTTTTGATGCCCTTGGTCATTAGATGGGTCATTAGATGGGTTATCGGAGCGCAACAAAACATCACGTTGTGCCTGATGCAACAAAGCTCGGGTGGTTTGCTCATCCAGCACGGAAAAATGCGGCGGCAGTTCGGCTTCCAGGGGAAAACGTTTAAGCAAAGCCTGGCAAAACCCGTGAATGGTCATGATTTTCATACCGCCCCTGGCATCCAACACTCGGGCAAACAAAGATCGAGCATGGGCTTGCATTTCCACTGTAATCGCTTCTCCCACAAGCGGCGCCAATTCATCGATTAGGGAGTTTGCATCCAATGTGCTCCAACGGCTCAGGCAAGTGTTCAAGCGATTGGTCATCTCGCCGGCGGCTGCACGCGTGAAAGTCAAACAAAGAATTTTTTCAGGAGCTGCCCCGTGCAATAGCAAAGAGAGCACCCGATCGGTAAGTACTTTTGTTTTGCCTGTTCCAGCAGACGCTGCCACCCAAGTGCAGGTTGCTGGGTCCGACACCCAGGAGCGAAACTCAGTTCTCGTTGTCATCAATGCCTCCTTGACCCCACTCGGCAACGCGAGCCAGATGCGCATAGTCATTGAACTTGGGAGCTCGATTGGGTCGCGGGCATGACTGGTATGGCGTGAAAGGATCAGCAAAAGTTTTAATCAGTTGCTGCAAACCGTAAAGCGCTTCTTCGGCAAGTTCTTCCGGATCGTCTTTTAAAGCCTTGACCGCGCCAGCAGGAGTTCGCCCAGTTAGCTGCCAAAAACTTAACGATCCCACTGGAGCAGCTACAACACCGGTAAAGCTACCTTGCTGTGCCATAGATGTCTCCAAGGCCAATTGTGAGGCATAGCCTTTGCGCACATTTTCACTCGATGGCACCATGCCAGTTTTATAATCAATAATGTGCAGGGCTCCATCGCTCGTTTTATCAATGCGATCGGCGATTGCAGTTAATACGAACGCAGGAGTGACTTGGATTTGACCTGGCACTTCTAACCAAGTTTCGATAGGAGCCTTTGCTTGCCTGTGTTTGCGCTCTTGCCCAATAAACCACTGGGCAACCCGGCGCAGGCGATGCCCCCAAAAGCTTGACAGCAATGAGCCCCCATACTGTTGTGTATACATCTGTTGTGCCAGTGTAAATAGAGCATTAGCTGCCTGAGGAGAATTTACATCAGGTTTTGATTTCAAGTAATGTTCAAGCACGGCGTGCAAAAATGTTCCTCTGATTGAAGCATCAAAGGTAAATTCCAGAGGATCTAAAGGACGCAATTTTAAAATATGCCGTGCGTAAATGGCATAGGGATCCCGCATCCAGATTTCAATTTTTGTAACCGATAATTTCTTAGGGCGTACGTCGGCGGGCGGTCGTGGTGCTGGTTGCGCCCATGGCTTAATTGCCGTTGGCTGATCAAGTTGGCTTTGCCACCAGGTCCATTTTTCCCCTCTATCGACCTTGTGCATGAGTTCCTGTTGCTGGAGAACAGTTTTAATGCGCAACAACCACCGAGCAGGAACGGTTGGTGTTCCTCCTACTTTGGTGGAGCGGGTTAGCACAACTTCGGGCGCAGAAAATCCGTGGGCAAAGTCATGGGCTGATAACCCCACGCGCCTTTCTGGCAGGGGCAAACCCAGTTGTTCTCGCATCGGGCGATTCAACCACGGATCTGTGTCATGATGGCCTGGCCAAGTTCCTTCGTTTAAGCTTGCTAAAATGACACGATCAGCTTTCAGCATACGAGCCTCAAGGGGCCCATAAATATGCACACGTTCGTGAAATCCGTGCGGTTGCCGCACAGTTTGCCCCTTCAACAATTCTTGCAATACTTCAGGAAAATCTTGTCGTGCCACATCTGGAAACACTGAGATTGTTTCAATAAGTTGTTTGCAAAACTCTAAGCACGCTTGTCCTAATTCACCTTGCCAAATCTTTTTCTCTGTTAAATGGTCTGCAACGCGTAGAAAATTCTTAAATAACTTTGCAAAAGAATTTCTTTGATCTTTCTGTAGCTCAAGTAATGGTTGTGCAACGGTATAAAAGTTTTGCAGCCAAGCATAAAGTTCTTGCTGTTCTAGATTTTTGACTTGGCTTAAGAAAACGGAAAAACTCTCAAACGGCGGACGACCTCTAATAACCTGTTGTTCCAACAATGGAGCCCATCGCGTATCCAAAAAAGGTTGTTTGAGCACTGACAACAAAGCCAGACTAGAAAATGGCTGACACAAAAACTCTGCCAGCAATAATAAAAATCGACCAGGCACTGTAGCAGTCAGAGAAGTACCTGCGGTATCATCAGCTACAATGTGCCAACGTAAAAGCTCAGACTTGATGCGTTCTACTAACAAACGATCCGGCGTGATGATGCAGACTGTTTTAGCTTGGGTTTCTAGGGTTTCCCGCACCATCATGGCGATGCTCAGCGCTTCTTCCTGCACACTAGCGCATTGCAGGTAGCAAAACCCTTGTAAAGCACCCGCAAAATCACGCCGTGCAGTTAAAGCAATATCAGGTGCCAGTGCCTGCGACAAAAGCTGGGCGCGCTTTTGTCCAGGTTGAGCGTGCTGTTGATTTTCCAGGATTGGCAATTCTTGTACCTCTGCCCTTGACATCTCAAAACGCTTAAGTAAGTGCTGCAAACCATATTGTGGATGGCATAAATCCAGATCAGTCCATGCCGCATCCGCAATATCTCGGTCTAGTCCAGGTAAAATTACTTTTCCTTGAGGCAAAGACCGCACAACGTTTAACAATACCGCTGTTGCTGGTATGGTTCCAGTCGATCCTGCTGCAACTACTGGATAATCGGGAGGATGTTGCCGCCACATATCTGCGTAATCTTCCAGAAGCGAGCGCTGACGTTTGGCCGGATCCACACATGCTTTTTCGGCTAAAATTTCTGGCCAGAATTGGGCAACGATTTTCAAAAAATCGAGGGTGACCTGCCAGTGATGTGCGTAATCTTCTGGTGCGAGTTGAGAAAGCTCATCTAGAGACACTCCGGCCCATGCGACCTGATCAATGAGACCTGCCAGTTCTTGCGCTAATTGCACAACTTGTGCTGCATGAAGCGGATGAGAATCCTCCTGTGTGGTTAATTCTTGATGCCGCTGGATCAGGGACATCAAAAGCCCCTGGCGCTCAAGCGATGCAACCGTTTTTAAGACAGTAAAGTCCGGTTTATTAAAAGCCACAAAGTCCTCGTCTAAATCTCCCAACGCCATCATCTGCGGCAGCATCAGAGGTTTTCCGTGTTTTGCATGTTTTAAAAACACATCTTTCAAGGAGCGGCACGCCCGGCGGTGCGGTAGCAAAATCAGGTGTTGGTTGAGAGCTGCAGGATCACTGCCGGTGTCATGTAACAATTGCTCTGCAAGGGTGTCCAAAAACGGCATCCAGGCAGGGATATTAAAAACGTGTGTTGGGTTTACTTTATCCATGGGAGTAAAGTAGCGATTACTAAGCTATGGGTAAAGGGTATCTTCTCCAAATTCCCGGGTAAATGGACCAGATGACAAAAAATTACCGCCTAAAATCAATGTCTTAAAATCTGGAAATCCTGGCCCAGTTCAATGCCCACAAGATCTGTCAAGCAAGTCTTCTCAAACAGACCTCCAAACGGCCCGTGGACAGAAAGTGCAGTTATCTCTTATCCAAAACTCAGGTTAGTTATGGTCATAAGCAAGCTTATAGTTTAAGGTAGCAACTATCACCAATAACAGCAGAGTCTTTGGATGCCTAAAAAGAAAAGTCGTCTTTCTCCCCATGATCGCTATGCGCGTTCTTCCTTGCTGCAACCTAAGGTTGCACGTGAATTTTTTAATGAACACTTGCCCGTTGCCATCAAGAAATGTGTTGATTTGTCGAGCCTTGCTCCACAAAAGGAGAGTTACATCAATGACAAATTACACGCAAAGGTTGTTGATATTCTGTTTTCAGTAGATTTTGCAGGAGAGGATGGTTATTTATATCTACTGATAGAGCATGCCTCAACGCCTGATCCTTTGCTTCCCTTGCGTATGCTCCAATATGTCTTGGCAATTATGGAAGAGCATTGTCGGCGAACCGGTGAGAGCAAGTTACCTATTGTTTTCCCGATGATCTTTTATACCGGGCGCAAGGAATACAAACATTCGACGAACATTTATGATTTATTTGGCAAGCACAAAAAGCTATCTCGCGAGAAATGAAAACCTCTAGTTTAATGATAGCGAGAAGCGCGCAGTTTACTTGGGTAAATGAGCACTTCGAGCGTATCAGGAAACAGAGGTTTTCATTTCTCTTCAGTATAGCGCAAAGCATTTACAGCAAACCTTACAAGCTGGTGGATTTAACTCAGATTCCGGATGAGCAACTCAAGCAGTATCAGTGGTTAAGCCTGTTGGGTTTGGTTATGAAACATATTCGCGATCATGATTTTTTACCTATCTTGAAAGATATGATACACTTGCTACAAAGGATTGAATCAACAGGTGGAAGTGATTATATCTACCGTACGTTGACGTACGTAACAGAGGCCGGTGAGATTAGAGACCCGGAAGAGTTTGTGAAAATATTACGACAAGGATTAGAAGACCCGGAGGAAAAAGTTATGACATTAGCAGAGCATTGGAAACAGGAAGGACTTGCTCAAGGGATAGAGCAGGGTATGGAGCGAGGCATAGAGCAAGGCATAGAACAAGGTATAGACCGTGGTATCAGACTCACAGCGCTTAATTTTCTAAAAGCGGGCTTGAGTATTGAACAAGTTAGCAAAGGGACGGGTTTGTCTGTAGAAGAAGTTGGCGACATCCGTTGTAAGAATTTTTCTTAAATTTGGCTGCGTTTGTTAGCTTTGAGGAAAAAGATAATTGGATACCGGTTATCATAGGCACATAGGAGACGTTGGACAAAAATGAGTAAAACTTGAGTTCCAAAACCAACGTTCAGGATGACGATCCGTAGGCAGCACATCTTCACTGAACAACCCCGGGGGGCAGTGGTCTGAGGTTATATCTCGCTAGAATTTATCTTAAATTTTTATGTTATATAGTCATACATCCTATGCGTAAAAAACGCTTTTATTTTTTATTACGATTAACTATATTTTAATCAGTTCGGGCGCGATGCTCGAACCGGGACTTCGGTCCCAAAGGTGTTGGGTTTATCCCAAGACCTATGTCTCCCAGACATGAAGCCTCCCTGTAAAACTTGGCCGGGTTTATCCCGGCTTTTTTTTGCACTAGCATATACTCTTTTAGCTCACCTTTTCAGTGAACATCCTCAACTCTCTTTGTGCTACAGAAAGCACAGCCAAATCGGCAGTTGGTAAAGCTTGGGTATCTTTTAAAATTCCATCAACGTGGGCAACAGCGTCGGAAACATGATGCTGCCAAATTTCTAAGGCCTTTGGACCAGAATCCGGGACAGCCTTATTCTGCGCCTGAAAATACTGCAACACCTGACGCGTCAAACGATCTTGAGCAAAAGAGAAATCTTCAAAGATTCCGTGGATTGCCAAGCGCTGCCAAGATGTTTTACTCCAAAGATTGGATGCCTGAGACCTAAGGTCATTGAAAGCAAAGCGCGTGCCAACAGCAAAATAAACGCGTGCTACCTCAACAACGGCAACCCCCATATCTTCTGCAATCAATAAAATATCAGAAGACGCAGCAATCAGCTCAATTTCTGCCATTTGTCTTGCAAGCAACTCACTCAATCCAAAAGAACGATAACGCTTAATCATTTCCAGCAACTGTTCCTTATCGTAAGTTGTTAAGCATAGTTGTATATGTTGTTGTAATTCGGCGAGGTTGGTTTCAAATTTTTGCATTAAGGCATCTGTCAGGAAAGGAACCCGATGCCCTAAGAACCAAATCACTGTGCGCTTGATGCGCCAGCGAATTTGTGACAAGCATTTAATCTGGTTTTCAGGAGTTAATTTTGTTTCCAATTCCTTAATACTTTCGATCAAATTATGAAAGCCATAGAGATGCAGCACCAAGTAAAACCCTTGCACGATCTCCCAACTGGGACGTCCCAACTTTCCTGCAAGCTCTAGTGAAAATGCTGAGCCCATAAAATTGATCAGTCGATTAACTGCCATTGTCGCAACAATTTCACGCCTTAAGGGATGACGCAAGATCTCAGGCAGGTATTTTTCCTGCAACACCTTGGGAAAATAATTCCGTAATTCAAACTCCAGTAAAGAGTCATCAGGCAATTGAGTTTTGATGATCTCATTAAACAAATCATTCTTACTATAGGCAAACAACACCGCCCGCTCAGGCCGAGTCAATCCAACACCTGATTTTTGATACTCAGTGAGTTTGACATCATCGGGTAAGAACTCAAGTTGCCGGTTTAAAACTCCCTTTTTTTCTAGGTGTCGCATCAAACGTGCATCACGCTCTAAGATATGACTGGCTCGCGATTGTGCAAGTGCCAGGGCCAAGTTGTTATACTGGTTACTTTGCAAAACCAGGTGTTCTACCTCATCAGTCATCTGTTCCAAGAGTTGATCCCTTTGCGTGAGGGAAAGTTTTCCTTGCTCCACCACATCTTGCAGTAAGATCTTGATGTTTACTTCGTGATCCGAGCAATCAACGCCGCCTGCATTATCAACTGCATCATTGTTAATGCAGCCTCCCGCCCTTGCAAACTCAATTCGAGCATTTTGGGTCAAACCCAAATTTGCCCCTTCTCCAACAACCCGGCACCGCAACTCATCTGCATTCACTCGGTAAGCATCATTGCTGCGATCTCCAACTTGTGCATGAGTTTCCCGGCTTGATTTAACATAGGTGCCTACACCTCCAAGCCAGAAGAGATCATATTGAGACTTAAGAAGATTTTGAATTAACTGTGCTGGAGTGATCGTTTCCTGACCCAACTGCAACCAATGCCTAATTTCAGGGGTTAAGTGGACTTGCTTAGAGGTTTTCTCATACACAGCACCACCCCTTGACAACAAATCTTGGTTATAGTGTTCCCACCCCAACACCTCACCAAACAGTCTGTGGCGCTCTTTAAAACTAATCTCCGGATCAGGATTGGGGTCAATAAAAATTGACCGATAGCTGATAGCTGCTAAAAGCTTTAGATGTGGTGAAAGTAACATCCCGTTCCCAAACACATCCCCCGCCATAGAACCAATGCCTACAACAGCAATGGACTCTTTTTCAATATCCCTGCCATGCGCCCAAAAATGTTGTCTAACAGATTCCCACGCACCCTTTGCCGTAATACCCATTTTTTTATGGTCATAGCCGGTCTTGCCGCCTGAAGCAAAAGCATCATCCAGCCAAAAATTCTGCTTCTGGGCAATGGCATTGGCATAATCAGAAAATGTTGCAGTTCCTTTGTCAGCGGCGACTACAAAATACGGATCGTCCTCGTCATAACAAAAAGTGCTAAGAGGATGCTTGACCTCGCCTGCTACCAGGTTATCTGTGATTTCCAACATGGCCTTGACCATTTCTTGATAGCACGCTTGCCCTTCAGCCTTAGCTTCTGTCCGATCCATCTGCTCGAGATTTGTCTTAACAACAAATCCCCCTTTGGCTCCAACAGGGACAATGACAGAGTTTTTAACCATCTGTGCTTTGACAAGTCCCAAAATCTCTGTCCGAAAATCCTCACGTCGATCTGACCAGCGAATACCCCCTCTGGCCACTTTTCCGCCGCGTAAATGCACGGCTTCAAACCGAATAGAATAGATAAAAATTTCGTACATAGGTCGCGGCAGAGGTAGCTCCTCGATCCGCTCTGACTCAAACTTGAAGGAAAGATAACTCATCGGTTTCCCTTCAGCATCAACATGAAAGAAATTGCTACGCACCGTTGCCATAACAAGGTTTGCAAGGCTCCTTAAGATACGATCTTCGTCGGGGTGTTGTATCTGATCCAGCTTAGCGCGAACGCCTTTATAAGTATTGACCTCACACGCCTTTCTCTCAAACGCCTGAACCGGATCAAACCGGCAGAAAAAAAGCTGACAAATCTCTTGGGTTATCTCTCCGTGTTTAACCAAAGTTTCTTCAATGTAAGTCTGCCGAAAGGGAATTTGGATTTGGTGCAAATATTTGCAAAATGCTCGCATCAAAAGACACTGACGCCAGCTAAAGGTGGACCGCAACACTAAACGGTTAAAGCCATCGTTTTCAATATCACCTTGCAAAACCCGCAAGAAAGCCTCTTGGAATTTATCTGTTACAGCTTCTAGGGCAACGGGGTATCGCTCGCGGCTTTTGGCTGCAATATCATGAATCCAAACAGATCGATCACCTTGGGGAACAACATGAACCCGTGCCTCATAAAGAATATGCAAATCCATATTGGTCAGCTTATCAAGAATGTCAGAAAGCAAATAAGCCTCACCCGTATGATAAAGCTTAAGACGCACAGTGTAATCTTTATCTTGCGGCAAACGAAAAACTCTTACAAAAGGTTGCTGAGCCTTAACCGTTTTTTCAACCAATCGAATGTCTATCACCACTTCAGAGATAGCTGTTTTTACCTGATAACCTTTATCAAAAGCTTTTTCATATTTTGCAAACAAGGTTGCTGCTTGGGGCTGCTTTAGCTGATTTTGTAGTTCAGTTTGCAACTGATCTTCCCAAGACTCAGCTGCCTGAATTAACAATTGCTCCAGAACTTTCACATCATACTGAAGTCCTTCTTGTCCTTCAGTGGCAGCGATATAATGCACGCGTGCAAAAGAGAGGCCTCCATAACGAGCACTACTGAGTGTCACTGTATACCCAAGCTCACGCTGCAAAATCCTTTGAAGCTGCTCAATAAGTTCGTAATCGAAGCGATCACGCGGGATAAAAACAAAACACGACAGAAAGCGGTTAAAATTATCCTTGCGAATAAATAAGGCAACCCGAGGCTCTTCTTGCAAAGATAAGACCTTCACACCAATTGACATCAGTTCTTCCGCTGCTGCTTGAAATAATTCATCCCGAGGCAACGTGTCAAGAACGTGCAACAAAGCCTTACCATCGTGCCACTCCGGAGAAAAGCCAGCCTGTTTGACAACAGTTAGCACCTTGTGTCGCAATAAAGGAATATCCAATGCACTACTGCTGTAAGCTACAGAGGTAAACAACCCCAAAAACTGGCGCAAGCCAACCACTTTTCCTTTGCTATCAAAAATCTTAATACTAATCGAATCCATAGGTACATTACGGTGCACAGGAGAAAAACGATTGGTTTTGGAAACAATCACTGGATCTTTGTGGTAGAGAAAACTAACACACTCGTCCTGCAAATTAATTCCGTGATAGAGAATACCCGTATCCTCATGATGTGAAGCTTGCAAGATGCCAAGACTAGATTTTGCTACAACGGATTCTTCAAAGGAAGTTATCTTTGGTTTTTGAAAGTCATACTCCCGAAATCCTAAAAAAGTAAAATGGTTGTTTTCAATCCACTTTAGAAATTCCCGGACCTCAGCTGCTTGATCTTCAGAAAAACCAGGTACCTGCAACATTTGTGCAGTCCCACTGACGCAAGCGCGCATTGCTTTCCAATCACGCACTGCCAATGCCACGTCTTGTAGGGTTTGCACAATCTTGTCACGCAATAAAGCAACCTGTTTTTTATCAATGGGCTGAAGAATTTCGCAGTGCAAAAGGGCTTCAAAGGAGTTTTTTTTCTCCAAGCTCGAAGGGACATCAACGCTTTTAGGCTGACCCGACTCATTGCGGCTCACATCATATAACGGCGATATAAAAATATGCGCAACAATCCCCTCTTGACGCAAGATTCCCAAGAATGAATCTGCAAGAAAAGGCTTATTCTCCGTCAAGATATTGATGATGGTGCGGGCATTGCCAAACGAATCAGGATCTGCAACCTCAACAACTTCAACTTTGTTTTCACCAGGCAGGCGCTCTGCAAAAAAGTACCAAAGATTTTGAAGAATTTGTACAATCACTTCAGTAGGTAAAGTGTTGAGATCGATATATTTTTTACGCTTAAAGAAAGTGTATACAAATGACTCAACAAGTGGCCGTTGCTCAACTGGCATTTCTCGTAACACAAGTGCTGTAATTTCCTCGATTCTGGCCTGATTGCCTGACATTGACGACTCTCCCGGTTGCCTCACTTTTGTGTTTATACTACCGTGAAATCAAAACCTCTAGTTTGATGATAGCGAGAAGACAGAGGTTTTGATTTCACTTTGGTATATTTTACAGGATTCAGCAGTAAATGAGAATATGCACGGGCGAACAGGCAAGCACGCCCCTTCCCCAATTTTTGCAAATATGACTTTCAAATGGAGCGGGCGAAGGGATTTGAACCCTCGACCCCAACCTTGGCAAGGTTGTGCTCTACCCCTGAGCTACGCCCGCGCAACCATTCACGTCCGGATGGACTGTATAGACACGATAATACGCAACTGAAAATTTTTTGCAAGCCTGATGTTTGTCCAAAATCCGTCATCTAATTTCTGCATATCTGCTCTCAAGTCATATACATCAAGGCTTTGTGACAATTGTGAGGGATAAGACAAATTCCTCGAATTCAGCTTCTGTCAAATTCGTCGGGATGCTTTGATATTGCTTGCTTCTGCTCATTGTTACCTCCAATACGATATGGCTTAAACACAAAATCAAGGGTACTACCGAATCGCAATCACATAAAGGGTTTGCAATTACTAAAAGTTAGTGTTTTGTTATCTGTATATTAATCTTTTGATTCCTAAAATAAGGTATAAATAAATAATTTCAAATGAAGTGATGAAAAAATTGTTTATCTTTGCATCCTGTTTAAGTTTATCGGGGGCGCCTTCGTATGCTGAACTAGATTTTCAAAACAATACCGGGGAGTATACTAATGTTCAGATCTTTTTTAAACCATCTGATATCTATCTATCTAGATAAATTAGATAAATCACCTAGGACCCTTAAAACACGTAAGATCAAACCACCTAAGATCTTTTTTGAACCACTGCTAATCCAGTTTATGACTGAGGAAGGAAGGAAGGAAGGTTAAAGGTTTTTCTTCGTCGACAAACTCCGAAATCATGAAAGAAGTAGAAAAAGATGAAGTAGAAATAAGAGAAATAAAATGGTTAATCCCCATGACCGGGGGTAAAACAGTAAATTGTGAAATAGGTAACTTAAGAATAACAGATAATAAAAGAATCTCCTTCAATAAGTCCTCATCAAAAACGTCGCCTAAGGGTTATAGTTGCACCATAGAGGCGTTTTAAGATGCCAGCTTTTTGGTGTCCTGGAAATTTTCTACGTGTGCAATTTTTACTCATTTTACTTTTCCTATATCATTAGTTTACTATCCTGTTGAATGACATGCTGCAACCGGGAGGATGACGACCGTGGGACTAGCAAGATTTTTCTGCTTAAGTTAGTGCCATCAACCGCAACACCACTTCAGCTGCTTTTTCACTGGGTTTTACATCTTTGACTTGTAATTGCTTACACACATCTTCAAATGCTTCTATTTGCTGTTGCCGAGCACGCGCCGAACTCAACAACTTATCCAATTCTTGCACCATTGTATTGGGTTCACATTTTTCTTGCAATAATTCGGGAACAACCAACCGATCGTGCATGATGTTGACCATAGCCACGTAACGAACATTTAAGATTTTTCTAGCAAGCCAGCCAGTTAATCGATTCACTTGGTAGGCAATCACAAAAGGCGTGCGAGCCATGGCAAGCTCTAGATTCACAGTCCCAGAAGCAGCCAGGGCAACGTTGCTGGCTCGCATGGCGGCATATTTTTCATGCGCGCCAGTTACAACAAAACTGGGGGCACTCCAAGAATCAACAGCCTGGGATACTTGCTCCTTTAATGCTGTTGTGGTGGGAATAACAATTTTAAGATCTGGATAGCGCAATCTTAACTTTGCAACTGCTTGTTTGAAAATAGGCAAAAGTGTATCAATCTCTCGCTGCCGGCTTCCGGGGAGCAAGCAGAGTAACAGAGTCTCTTTGGCAATCTCATGATCATCGCGAAATTTTTGACGATCAATGGTGTCAATGCCTGCCTCAACAACGTAATGCCCCACAAAGGTTGTCGGCAATCCTTCTTTTTCAAAATACGGCGGTTCAAATGGAAGAATAGCCAACAGATGATCTAGAACAGGAGCTATCTTTTTTGCGCGCTTGGGCCGCCAAGCCCAAACCGTTGGAGGGGGGTAATGAATATAGGGAATGCCACTGCCTCTAAGCTGTTTTGCCAATCGGAAGGAAAAATCAGGTAAATCTATGGTCACCACAACATCTGGCTGCTCTTTTAAAATATATTTCCTCGTCTGCCGTAAACGGCTTAACAGACGTGGCAAGTGCTTAAAAACTTCGAAAAATCCCATAACAGAAAGATCCGACATAGGATATAAACTTTCAAGACCAGCTTGCTGCATAAGCTCACCTCCCACCCCAGAAAAACGCACATGGCCTCCAGTCTTTTGAAGCAACGCTTGCAGCAAAGGCCCTCCTAGAGCATCCCCTGAAGCTTCCCCTGCTAAAACAAAAATGTGTTTTTTACTGCTCATATCTAAATCTCTACCGTCACCACCACGACCACACAATAATTGGATCCTGAATCGCAAAGTTTTTCCGTGCCATGCGATTACATCGCATAGCCCGAAAAATCAGCGTTCAGGATGACGACCATCCTCTGATCTCTGATTTCTGACTTCTGATTTCTGACATGAAACCCCTGCCAAAAAAATCCCATGCTCATCTGCAAGTCGAATCACCTCAGATTTATCCAAAATCTGCACGCCTCCTGCTT
>JBDLIP010000030.1 GCA_039714795.1 Pseudomonadota bacterium
CTCTTGCCACAAAATTTGTTTGCACAAGGTCATTGAGATATCCACTGATGAGGCCCGTTCTATTGACCCCGAGTTTTTCGCATATTGACTTGATACTTCGAGGGCCATTCACTAGACACTTAACGATTTCCTTATATTTTTGACTTCTTTTGGAAAATAAATCAGAAAATATTTTCTCAAATTCATTTGTCAAAAACCCACCTTTTTTAAAACATAATTGTTTTATATTATATTCTGCAGTTTGGTTAGGTTCTATTTCCTCAAGGTATCTTGGAATACCTCCGGTAACTGCAAGAATTTTAAATTTCTCATAAGCTGATATCCTTGCCCCAGTTGTATTCCAAAATTTATTACAATCGTGCAAGGGGAGTTCTTCTAGATTAATTGTAAAAGAAACCCGCCCCAAAAATGCTGTACTTGAGAGGATGTTTTTTTCAATCCATGAGGATATAGAACCACATAGAATCAAAATAAGCTGATCATTCTTCTTAAAATATAAATCCCAAGCAGATTTAAGTTTACCAAGAAAGTCAGGGTCTTTTGACCCCATCCAAGAGATTTCATCTAATAGGATAATCACCCGACCTTCTTGAACTTGCATGGCCAAGAAATAAAATAGATCGCTCCAATCTTCACCTCTGAGAGGAGGAACGTGGAAGAATCTGCTAAGCTGCCTGACAAAATCATCCCTTTGCGATTGAGCTGTTGTTTCCTGGCCAGGGGGCAACCCTATAAAGCTATAAATCCTTTCCTTCTTACCAAATTCTTCGATCAATCGACTTTTGCCAATCCGCCGGCGTCCTTTAACAACAATTAAACTTGCTGTTTGTTTGCGCAGGAAACGGTTTAGGTCGCTTAATTCCGTATTACGCCCGATAAACGCAGCCACTCTTTCTTTTCCTTGCTGTTTAATGGCACTCCGAGTGTATCAGAAAGCCAATAATTTGATTCGGCCTCAGTGTAATCTACTAAGAATCCACTTTTCTTAATAGTTAGTAGCAAATTTTCTTGAAAAAATCTACTAAGAATCCACTTTTCTTAATAGTTAGTAGCAAGCAACAATTTGATACGAATCAGGATTCGCTACAAGCAATGCTGTTCAGCTGGACAACCTAGCAACAGCTCCCCTAAAACGCTCGGCTGCTTTATCCAAATTTTCCTGCGATACAGCAATAGAAAACCGCAAATATGGGCCCATACCAAAGGCACTGCCGGGCATGACCGCCACTTTCACTGAGTCTAACAAATAGTCTGCAACATCCATATCGGTTTCCAGTGCAGTCCCTGCTGGTGTTTTCTTACCCAGTAACCCTTGGCAATTAACCCACAAATAAAAGGCTCCACTAGGTTTGCAAACTTTAAGCCCTGGGATATCAGCCATATTGCGCATCATGAGATCCCGGCGCGATTGATACTTTTGTACCCACGAAGTCAAAAAGCTCTGATCGCCATTAAGCGCTGCAGCAGAGGCAGCTTGAGCAATCGAATTGGCTGAGCTGGTGCTTTGCGACTGGAGTGTTTTCATCGCTTTGATTAATCCTACAGGACCTGCTGCATAACCAATGCGCCAACCGGTCATGGCATAGGCTTTGGAAACCCCATTGATGGTCAACACCCGATCCTGCAAATGCGGGCATACTTGGGCTATCGTGGCAAACGATTGCCCGTCAAAGATCAACTTTTCATAGATATCATCGCTGATGACGTGCACATGGGGATACTGTGCCAACACCTCCCCCAGGGCCTTTAATTCATCAACTGAATATACTGCTCCTGTAGGATTGCTGGGCGAGTTTAGGCACAGCCACTTGGTTTTCTTAGTGATTACTTTACTCAAAGCTCTCGGCCGTAATTTAAACCCCGCTGCTTCACTTGTGGGCACAAACACAGAATGCCCCTGGGCGCACTGAACCATTGGCGGATAGGAAACCCAATAGGGCGCTGGAACAATCACTTCATCACCCGGATTTAATGTCACCATGAATGCATTGTAAAGCAGTTGCTTCGCCCCTGTTCCTACAATAATGTTGTGCGGCTTACAGGCAAGACCGTGGTCTTTTGAGAACTTATCAATAATCGCCTGCTTTAGCTCTGGTGTGCCATCAACGGCTGTATACTTGGTTTGCCCCGCTTGGATCGCTTGGATGGCAGCATCACAGATGAACTTGGGCGTTGGAAAATTCGGCTCACCCCCAGCAAGCCCTATAACATCTTCCCCTGCCGCTTTCATCTCGAGCACTTTTTGTCCCAATGCAAGGGTTGCAGATGGTTTGATGGTTGAAATAATTTGATTTAATAATGCCATGGTATGGTGAAATCCTTTGTACTTTGTCCTAAGTTTAAGAACATGATGACACAAGCACCTCTTTCATTCCAGCACCAAACAACATAAAGAAGCATGAATATCAGGATTGTTCCAAATGCTTTTCCCAGGGACTATCAGCAAAGTATGCAGATTTTTCTTAAGTTTGCCTACCAGGCTGATTCGATTCAATAAGTGCATTTTTGTGCTCCTTAAGTTAGGTGTCGAAAAGCGCAATTTATGACCGGGACAGGTATAACTGAGGGTAGTTAGCATCGAATTTTCTGATGAGGAAAAAATCTCCTTACCCACTCAAAACGTAAAAGAGCCATTTTTTAATGTTGAAATCAAAATACCCTCTCACATCGAACAAAAATTAGTGGTACAATTATTTAGGATCGGATCAAGAAACGAAAAATTAGGGGAGAGAATCCAGGGATATGCACGGTGATTTTAGTTTAGTTGAAATAACAATTGTGGCACTCGCGGCGCTATCTTGTGGTGTATTACTCGAACGCATTAAACAACCTGCGGTTTTGGGCTACATTGTTGCCGGCGTTATTCTTGGACCTTCGATGTTTGGGTTGGTTGAAAACCGCGAGCTCATCGATATTTTAGCAGAACTCGGTGTATTGATGCTGCTTTTCTTGATTGGACTTGAGCTTGATCTACGCGAATTCAAAAAAGTCTGGCATATTGCGCTATCTTGTCATCTTTTACAAATCATTTCCAGTTTAGCGGTGGTTTTAACCATCGGTTGGCTGTTCAGCTTGCCGATTGGCCTAACTGTGCTGCTGGGTTTTGCCATTGCTCTCAGTTCAACCGCTGTGGCTTTTAAAATGACGGAAAGCATTGGTGAGCTTAAAACGTCTACAGGACGTTTGACCATCGGCGTCCTGATTGCCCAAGACTTAGCTGTAGTGCCGATGATCCTAGTGCTACAAATGATGAGTACTGAATCTTTTGATGTTGAAGTTTTGGCCAAGCTTGTTTTATCAATTGGCTTGCTGGCTCTTTTGATTTGGTTTTTTGGAAAACGGCAAAAGATTGAAATTCCTTTTGCCAAAATTCTGGCTGATCACGCAGACCTTACCCCCCTCCTCAGTCTGGCCTTTTGCTTCTTAATGGCCACCCTTTCGGGTTTGTTTGGCCTTTCTGCTCCCTATGGTGCTTTTTTAGCTGGACTGATTTTAGGAAATACCACGCATCATAGTGCGTTAATGAAAGCAACGAAGCCAATCCAAAGTGTTTTTATGATGGTATTTTTCCTCTCCATTGGACTGATGCTTGACTTGCCCTTCCTCTGGCAACATTTGTTAGCTGTAATTTTATTATTAAGCTTTATCACCCTTGGAAAGTCTTTCTTGAATGTAGGTATCTTAAGGCTGTTGGGCTGCCCGTGGCCTCAAGCATTTCTTGCAGGTCTATTGCTGGCGCAAATGGGAGAATTTGCTTTTCTATTGGCAACAGTTGGAGATACAACAGGATTGATCGATCGTGAAGGGCGCACCTTTGTGATTTCTCTTGCAGCCTTATCACTGACCTTTAGCCCATTATGGCTGGCAGGAGCTAGGCGTATTCATAGCCTGGCTCCACGAAGGATGGGAACCTTTAAAGAATCCCTTGAAGCTGTGTATGGCCGAGAAATGCATGGCGTTAATGCTGCCTGGAAATCAGTTCGAGGTGGCGCCCAGAAATCTGCTAACTGGGCGCAAACTAAAGTTAAGAGACGCACTGAGAATAAAAATGATAAGCGCGCAGCTAAAAAGCCAGAACCGACAAAATCCCAAAAGGATCAATAGGTCATGTCCCCTAATCTATCATTAGAGCAACAACACCAAGGCCCAGTTGCTGGCATCGATGAAGTGGGACGTGGTCCTCTTGCTGGACCCGTTGTTACCGCGGCTTTTGTTTTTAAAATACACACTCCACTTCCAGATTTTATCCATGAAATTACTGATTCAAAAAAGCTTACAGCTGCCAAACGACAAAAATTATATGACCAACTGCTGAAACAGAAAGGCATCACTTGCGATTTTGCCTTGGGAGAAGCCTCTGTTGGCGAAATTGACCAGATAAATATTCTGCAAGCCACATTATTGGCTATGCAGCGTGCGGCTGAAAACCTCTCCTGGAAACCGGTGATTGCCCTGATCGACGGGCCCAGGGTGCCCAAGCTTGCCTGCCCTACTCTTCCGGTAACCAAAGGCGATCAGGTCAGCCTGTCCATTGCCGCCGCATCCATCATTGCCAAAGTCACACGAGACGCTTATATGGCACAACTTGCCCGTGAGCATCCAGAATACTTGTGGGAGAAAAACGCAGGCTATGGCACAGCAGATCACCTGAAAGCTCTGCAACAACATGGGCCAACACCACACCACCGCCGAAGCTTTGCTCCTGTACGTAGGGTATACCTAGCACGGGCATAAATTGCGCTTTTCAATTTATGTCATCTTGACCTCTATTTTTTCCCACCAATTTATGGGTGTTCAAACAATGAGTTAGCAAAGGTGTACTGCCTCACCCATAAAATTGGGAGTTGTTTCGCTCGCATTCCTAACTACTGGGTCAGTAAAAATGTCATCGCCAGGCTGTACACCACAAATGCAATAATCAGCATCCATAATTGAGTATTAATGCTAAAGTTGATTTTGGCAAAATTCTTGAAATGACTGTAAAGGTGCCCCCAGGTAAGTGTGGCAAAGTCACCCTGAGATAACAAACCAAGCAGCTCGCCATTTTTATCGACAATCGGTAAATGGCGAAATCTACCCTGGCTCATACGGCGCATGCAATCAACGATGTCATCTTCAACTGTTGCAACTTTAACATCTGCCGTCATGACATCTTTGACCTTTGTCTTTGCAGGATCCTTATCTTGTGCTACCACTTTCTTCAGCAAGTCCCGCTCAGTGAACATGCCGATAATTTTTTTGCCCTCAACAATCACAGCAGAACCGTAATTTTTTGCCACCATCTCTTTAACTGCATCCAATACCGGGATTTCAGAACCTAATGTCAGAACGTGTTTTTTGTCGCGAAATTCGGGAATATCATTGATTTTCATGAGCGGAATGACCAGATTTGTTTTTGATTAAGTACCCGTGCTGAATCAAAATGCTGAGCCTATCAGGAAACCAACATTTCGATTCAACCTCAGTATAACGTTACCAATTTATTGCAAAATAAACAAGAAAATCTACAGTGTCAATCTTCTATCCATATTTTATCTTAGTCGAGCTGCACCCACTGATCTTTCAGCTTTTAACTCAATTTGTGGTTTGGACGCCCTTAGAGTATTTCTTACCTTCTCATCCTCATCAGCTGCAATTTGCCTAGCCTCCGCTACCACCTGTCCAGTGCCAGCAGGTACTAACCGGCCAACAATAATGTTTTCCTTAAGCCCTGTAAGCGGATCCACCTTGCCCGAGACAGCTGCCTCTGTCAAAACACTTGTCGTTTGCTGGAATGAAGCCGCTGAGATAAATGACCGCGTCAAGAGAGAAGCTTTGGTAATACCCTGTAAAACCGGCTTTGAAAGCGCTGGTTTTTTACCATCTTTTTCAAGCTTTTCGTTAATTTCCTGCAGCTCCTTGCGATCCACCAACTCACCAGAAAGGAAGGTTGAATCCCCTGCCTCTATCACTTCACCCTTTTGCAGCATTTGGCGCACAATCACCTCAATATGCTTGTCATTGATCTTCACGCCTTGCAAACGGTAAACCTCCTGAATTTCATTAATCAGGTAATGCGCAAGCGCTTCGACACCCAAGATGCGCAAAATATCATGCGGCACAGAGTTACCGTCAACAATCAAGTCACCCCTTTCAATATAATCACCTTCAAAAACAGCCAGGTGACGACCCTTGGGCACCAAATATTCCACCGAATTTTGGGTACTATCCTCAGGCACAACCACCACACGCCGCTTGGTCTTGTAATCCTTACCAAACTCAATTCGACCTGTAATCTCACTGATGATCGCAGCGTCCTTTGGACGACGGGCCTCAAATAATTCAGCCACACGAGGCAAACCACCCGTAATGTCACGTGTCTTAGACGATTCCTTCGGAATACGGGCAACCACTTCACCGGCTGTAATCTTAGCACCACTTTCAACATTCAACACTGCACCAACTGACATGAAATAGCGTGCCTCTAACCCGTTGGCAAGCATCAATGGTTCTCCATCAGCATCACGCAACGTAATTCTAGGTTTCAAGTCCTCACCACGCGTAGATTGCTTCCAATCAAGCACCACACGACTTGAAATACCAGTGGATTCATCAAGAACTTCACGCATGGAGATTCCTTCAACCAAATCAACAAAGTGCGCTATACCTTCACGTTCAGAAATAATAGGCAATGTATAAGGATCCCATTCAGCAATTTTTGTGCCTTGCTTGATTTCTTGTCCTTCATCTACATGTAACTTGGAGCCATAGGGAATGCGGTATTTCCCTCGTTCATGCCCTTGGTCATCCAGCAGCACAACTTCACAATGCCGCCCCATTACGACAAGAACACCCTCATTGTTTTTAATCACATTGCGATTCTTGACGCGTATGTTTGCATCAAAAGAAGCCTCAATGCTGGATTTTTCTGCACCACCCGTTGCAGCTCCACCAATGTGGAAGGTCCGCATAGTTAACTGCGTTCCTGGTTCACCAATGGACTGCGCTGCAATCACACCAACGGCTTCTCCATGGTTTACTAATAAACCACGCGCCAAATCACGACCATAGCAAAGGGCACAAATGCCATTTTCAGCCTCACAAGTGAGAGCTGAACGTATGCTCGCCCCTGTCACACCTCGTTCTTCGATCAAATCAGCTAAAGATTCATCTATCAGCACACCAGCAGGCACGAGTGTTTTACCTGACTTAGGATCTTTGATCTTTTCAAGCACAACACGCCCCAAGAGTCGCTCAGAGATTGTGGTTAAGACTTCACTACCCTCGACAATCGCTTCCACTTCAAGCCCATGCGTTGTTCCACAGTCATCTTCAAGAACCACACAGTCTTGAGCAACATCAACCAAACGACGTGTCAAGTAACCTGAGTTTGCTGTTTTCAACGCCGTATCCGAGAGACCTTTTCGCGCACCGTGAGTTGAATTAAAGAATTCTAGCACGCTCAAACCTTCTTTGAAGTTTGCAATGATGGGAGTTTCAATAATTTCACCTGAAGGTTTGGCCATCAAACCACGCATACCTGCAAGCTGACGCATCTGCGTTGCAGAGCCTCGAGCACCTGAGTGCGCCATCATGTATACTGAATTGACAGGCTTGCCAACTTCGGTTTTGGAGATTTCCTTCATCATGGCATCTGCCACGTCATCACTACAACGAGACCAAGCATCTACAACCTTGTTATATTTCTCACCTTGGGTAATCAAACCATCTAGGTATTGCTGCTCATATTCATTGACTCTATCATGGGTATCATCGACCAATTTTTCTTTTTGCTGTGGTATAACCAGATCATCTTTACCGAACGAAATTCCCGACTTTGTCGCATAACTGAACCCAAGTTCCATAATTTTGTCAGCAAAAATCACCGTATGCTTTTGCCCGCAGTGACGATACACTATATCCACAGCTTCCGAAATCTCTCGGGATGTGAGTTGCCTGTTGATGAGACTGAACCCAATACCTGAATGCTGAGGCAATACTTCCGATAAAAGCATACGACCCGGCGTTGTCTCCACAACAGACGCTACCATATTACCATCTGCATCAACTCGTTGAATTCGAGCTTTGACCCGCGCGTGCAAAGAGACAATCCCTTGCTCTAATGCCTGAACCACTTCATTGCGACCAGAAAACAGCATTCCCTCACCTTGCTCTCCCTCACGCTCAAGAGTCAAGTAGTACAAACCGAGTACTATATCCTTAGAAGGAACGATAATTGGCTTACCATTGGCGGGGCTCAAAATGTTGTTCGTTGACATCATCAAAACACGAGCCTCAAGCTGCGCTTCAATTGACAATGGCAAGTGCACAGACATCGTATCTCCGTCAAAGTCAGCGTTGAAGGCTGCACACACCAGCGGATGCAATTGAATCGCCTTTCCCTCAACCAATGTCGGCTCAAAGGCCTGTATCCCCAACCGGTGCAACGTCGGTGCTCGATTGAGCATCACCGGATGCTCACGAATAACTTCTTCAAGAATATCCCAAACCTCAGGACGTTCCTTTTCAACCATTTTCTTGGCAGCTTTAATCGTTGTCGACAAGCCATAACGCTCAAGACGTGAATAAACAAAGGGTTTGAATAATTCCAATGCCATCCGCTTGGGCAAACCACACTGGTGCAGCTTCAACTCTGGTCCTACCACAATAACTGAACGGCCCGAATAGTCGACACGCTTTCCAAGAAGGTTTTGCCGGAAGCGACCAGATTTTCCCTTCAGCATATCGGCAAGTGATTTTAAAGGTCGCTTATTTGCACCTGTAATCACACGACTGCGACGCCCATTATCAAACAACGCATCGACCGATTCTTGCAACATTCTCTTTTCATTGCGAATGATAATATCAGGAGCTCGCAATTCCATCAGCCGCTTCAAACGATTATTTCTATTAACCACCCGACGGTATAAATCATTTAAATCTGATGTGGCAAAACGTCCACCATCTAAGGGGACAAGTGGGCGTAGCTCAGGCGGAATCACCGGCAATACATCCAATATCATCCATTCAGGACGGGTGTTAGAGTTAAGAAACGCCTCGACCAATTTCAAACGTTTGATGATCTTTTTGTGACGCATCTCGGAAGTGGTTTCTTGCATTTCCTGACGAAGTTGAGCTTGCTCGGCTTCTAAATCCACATTGGACAGCAGTATTTTTAGAGCTTCAGCGCCAATACCAGCCTCAAAGGTCCCTTCACCGTACTCTTCCTGCGCCGTATAAAGTTCTTCCTCTGAAAGAATTTGGCCTTGCTTTAAAGGCGTCAATCCAGCCTCTACCACGATATACGCTTCGAAATACAACACCTTTTCAAGATCTCTCAAGGTCATATCCAGCATCAAGCCCATACGACTGGGCAAGGTTTTGGTAAACCAAATATGAGAGACAGGCGCTGCAAGTTCTATGTGACCCATCCGATCGCGCCGAACTTTGGACAATGTCACTTCAACACCACATTTCTCACAGACGACTCCGCGGAATTTCATGCGCTTATACTTACCGCACAAGCACTCATAATCCTTTACGGGACCAAAAATACGCGCACAAAATAAACCATCTCGTTCCGGCTTAAATGTCCGATAATTGATGGTTTCAGGCTTTTTCACTTCTCCAAATGACCAAGAACGAATCTGGTCCGGATTAGCAATGGAAATCCGAATTTTATCAAAGCTTTCGGGTGTTTCAACTTTCCCGAATACTTTTAAGACTTGGTTGCTCATATCGCGTCTCTTTCTACCTGTGCTTCTATCAAATTTTAAGAATTTGCAGCTGCAATATTCTTACCCACGGATGTTTGGTGAAACTCCATATTAATCCCCAAGGCTCTCAACTCTTTGACCAAAACGTTGAAAGATTCAGGAATACCAGTCTCAAAATGAGCATCGCCACGAACAATGGACTCATAAACTTTGGTTCGTCCTGCCACATCATCCGATTTCACGGTCAGCATTTCTTGCAACGTGTAGGCTGCACCATAAGCTTCCAGAGCCCATACTTCCATTTCACCAAAACGTTGACCGCCAAATTGTGCCTTACCGCCCAATGGTTGCTGAGTCACCAAGCTGTAGGGTCCCACCGATCGGGCGTGGATCTTATCATCCACAAGGTGGTGCAATTTCAAGATGTACATATACCCAACCGTAACCTTACGGCTGAAAGGTTCACCAGTCTTTCCATCAATAAGCGTCACCTGACCTGAACAATCCAAACCAGCCAAGTCTAAGGCCTTATTAACATCCTCTTCCCGAGCACCATCAAAAACGGGTGTTGCAATAGGTACACCTGGCATCAGTTTTTCCGCAACCTCCATCAGGGTCTTATTGTCAAGTTTTTCGATCCGCTTTTTTTCCTCAGCCTGGGTATAAACCGTATTCATCAGTTTCTTCAAATCAGCAGGCTTTGCAGCATTTTTCTGAACTTGCGCCAACATATCACCAATTTTTTGCCCCATACCGGCTGTTGCCCACCCCATGTGCGCTTCAAGAATTTGTCCCACGTTCATACGTGAAGGAATTCCCAAAGGATTCAAAATCACATCAACAGGCCTACCATCTTCAAGATGCGGCATGTCCTCAACTGGAACAATCGTCGAAACCACACCCTTGTTTCCGTGTCGACCCGCCATTTTATCACCAGGCTGCAACTTACGCTTCACTGCAACAAAGACCTTAACCATCTTCAACACACCCGGCATCAGCTCATCACCTCTGCGGATTTTGATGACTTTGTCTTCGTAGTGCTTTTGGATCTGCTGAACTCGGGCATCGGCTTCTTTGATCATTTTCTCAAATCTAACCATTACAGCGTCATCTTTGACAATAAACTGGCGCCATTGCCTCTTAGGAATTGACTCCAGGATAACCTCACCGATCTTTTGATCAGCCCTGACGCCTTTGGGCCCTTTGGCAATAACCTGCCCCAGCAAAAGCTTTCTGATTTGCCCAAAGAATGAACGCTCAAGAATGGACTGTTCCACATCACGCTCATTAGCTAATCTATTAATCTCAGCATTTTCAATTGCCACGGCACGTTCATCTTTGTCGATGCCACGCCTTGAGAAAATACGCACATCCACGATGGTACCTGTCGCTCCCGGTGGTAAGCGCAGTGAAGAATCACGCACATCAGCAGCTTTTTCTCCGAAAATTGCCCGCAGCAGCTTCTCCTCCGGTGTCATTGGCGACTCACCTTTTGGTGTCACCTTACCAACCAAAATGTCACCGGGCTTCACTTGAGCGCCAATGGCAACAACTCCCGTTTCATCCAGGTTACGAAGAGATTCATCACTCACATTGGGAATATCTCGGGTGATATCTTCCTGACCCAATTTGGTGTCACGTGCCATCACCTCAAATTCTTCAATATGGATTGAGGTGAAAACATCATCACGCACAATGCGATCTGAAATAATAATCGAGTCCTCAAAGTTGTACCCATTCCACGAGAGAAATGAAATCAGCACGTTACGACCCAGTGCCAATTCACCATCTTCAGTGGCCGGACCATCTGCAATAACATCGCCAGTCTTCACCACATCACCAACGCGCACAAGCGGGCGTTGCGTAATACAAGTACTGTGGTTCGAACGCTGGAACTTCTTTAGGTTATAAATGTCAACTCCAGCAGCCATTTTGCCCTTTTCAGTCGTATGGACAACAACACGGGTGCTTTCAACCTGATCAACCACACCACCGCGTTTGGCGACAATGGCCACACCTGAATCTTTAGCAACACTGAATTCCATGCCAGTCCCAACCAGGGGAGCCTCTGGCTTTAGCAAAGGCACTGCTTGACGTTGCATGTTCGAGCCCATTAGAGCACGGTTAGCATCGTCATTTTCCAAGAATGGAATGAGTGATGCCGCTACAGAAACCAACTGCTTTGGAGAAACGTCCATCAGATCAATTTCACTAGATGGCGCAATAGTAAACTCATTGGCTTTGCGACAACTAACAAAGCTTTCTTTGAATTGTCCCTTGCTATCTAGAGGAGAGTTTGCCTGGGCAATCGTATACCTTCCTTCTTCAATCGCTGATAGGTAAAGCACCTCGTCTGTAACACAACCATCTACAACTTTCCGGTATGGACTTTCTATAAAACCATATTTGTTAACACGAGCAAAGGTGGCCAGTGAGTTAATCAAACCGATGTTTTGACCTTCAGGCGTTTCAATCGGGCAAATACGCCCATAGTGAGTTGGATGCACGTCACGCACTTCAAAACCAGCGCGCTCGCGCGTCAAACCACCTGGCCCAAGCGCTGACAAACGTCGTTTGTGCGTAATTTCAGACAATGGATTGGTTTGATCCATAAACTGCGACAGCTGCGAGGAACCAAAAAACTCTCTGATCGCCGCAACAACGGGCCGAGAGTTAATTAAATCATGCGGCATAACAGTGTCAATTTCAACCGAACTCATCCGTTCACGAATCGCACGTTCCATACGCAACAATCCCACACGATATTGATTTTCCATCAACTCACCAACCGAGCGTACGCGCCGGTTGGCTAAGTTATCAATGTCATCAATTTCACCGCGACCATCCTTAAGGTCAAGAAGCGCTTTGACAATAGCAAACAAATCTTCCCGCCTTAAAATGCGCACCGTATCATCAGCCTTAAAGCCAAGTCGAGCATTCATCTTGACACGACCTACGGCTGACAAATCATACCGATCAGTTTCAAAGAACAATCCCTGGAATAAAAGCTCAGCACTTTCCAAGGTCGGTGGTTCACCTGGACGCATCACCCGGTAGATGTCAAGCAGAGCTTCTTCGCGGTTAGTATTTCGATCAACAGCCAATGTATTCCTCAAGTGAGGCCCCACATTAACGTAGTCAATGCCCAGAGTCTTAATTACACCAATGCCTGCTTCCGTTATGGCATCAATTTTGTCTTGAGTCAGTTCATCAGCAGATTCAACTAAAACCTCACCTGTCTCCTCATTGATGATGTCTTCTGCGCTATAACGGCTAAGTAAATTTTCCAATGGTACGATAATTTCCTTAACGCCTTCAGATGCAAGCTTACGCGCCAGTCGCGGGCTTATTTTCTCGCTCTCCTTAACCAAAACTTTTCCATCTGCTGCATTAGCAAGATCAAAACTCAACTTTTTGTTGCACCAAGCCTGAGGATCAAAGGACGTTTTCCAGCCACGATCGGTATTGGTATATGTCTGAATTTCATAAAATTCACTCAGTAATTCTTCACGAGACAGCCCAGCTAACTTTACGGGAGCTTGGTCTTCTTTCTTGGCTTTGGCAGATTTTTTAGGTTTTTTCTCAAGCGCTTCAACAGCTGCCTTACTTGCCTCAGCATCTTTTGCCAAGGCCAGAAGTAATGTTGTCACTGGAATCTTACGCCGACGATCGATGCGAACATAAAGCACGTCTTTGGCATCAAATTCAAAATCCAACCAGGATCCTCTGTAAGGAATTACACGCGCTGAAAACAAATACTTACCCGACATATGAGTTTTACCACGGTCATGGTCAAAAAACACACCCGGAGAACGGTGCATTTGCGAAACAACAACACGCTCAATTCCATTAATGATGAATGTGCCATTTCCCGTCATTAATGGTAGATCACCAACATAAACGGGCTGCTCTTTAATGTCACGAATGGACTTGGCACCGCTGTCTTCATCCAAATCCCAAACCACTAGCCGAAAGGTAACCCGCAAAGGAGCACCGTAGGTCATACCTCTTTGTTGACATTCTTCAACATCATACTTTGGTTCATCAAACTCATATTTAAAGAACTCTAGCGTTGAACGCCCTGAAAAATCCTTGATGGGAAACACAGACTGGAAGACCGCCTGCAAACCCAAAGGAGCACGCTTTTCAGGCAGCACATCCTGCTGCAAAAACGCCTCATACGAACGCTTTTGGATTTCAACCAGGTCTGGCATTTCAGCCACACATCTAATACGTTCATAAGATTTGCGAATACGCCAACGATTGGTGAAAGACTCAGCCATTCATGTCCCTCTTGTTCACAGAATTAAAAACAGAGCCATCCAAGACCGGTAACTTCCCGGATCTTAGAAGACTCTCTTATTGTGCGCAAACAAACAGCGCGCACACCATTGTATATTGTATAATTACCTATCAAAGAATTAAGAAACCTTACTTAAGTTCAACAGAAGCACCAGCTGCTTCAAGCTTCTTCTTAATCTCTTCGGCTTCATCTTTACTTACACTCTCCTTAACAGGCTTTGGTGCAGATTCAACCAGTTCTTTGGCTTCTTTTAAACCAAGACCAGTTATAGCTCGTACTTCTTTAATGACATTGATTTTTTTCTCGCCAAAAGAGGCCAGCACAACATCAAACTCTGTCTTTTCTTCCACAGCAGCACCAGCTTCCGCAGTTCCTGCAGCAGCCGCAACAGCAACAGGTGCCGCAGCTGATACACCCCATTCTTCCTCAAGGCGCTTTGACAACTCCGCAGCCTCCAACACAGTTAACGAGGAAAGATCCTTTGCAATTTTCTCTAAATCAGCCATTTTAGTATTCTCCTTTTATGTATCTAAAAATTCTTTCACTTACAATTTCTTAAGAGCGTCCATATGCTCCAATCACACGTACCAACTGGCCGGATGGGGCTTGCAGTACCCGCACAAGATTACCCATCGGTGCCGTTAAGACACCAACCAGCTTACCACGCAATTCGTCAAGAGATGGCAACTTAGCCAAGGCTTGCACAGCCTCAACTCCAAGCGCCTCATCTCCTAAACCTCCACCAATAACCTTAAACTTCTCATTTTTCTCTGCAAACTTAACAGCAATCTTCGCTGCTGCCACAGGATCTTGCGAATAGGCAATTGCCGTAGGTCCAGATAACATTTGAGCAATTCCTTGATACGGGGTACCCGCAATAGCAAGTCGCGACAAAGTGTTCTTGACAACCCTATAATTTGCTCCAGCTTGCCGCATCTGACGCCGCAAATCCGTCGATTGAGCCACCGTTAAGCCCGTTTGCCGGGTTACAACAACAAGACCCGCCTGTTTGAGCGCTTCATGTAGTGAGGAAACGATTTGTTCCTTTTCGCTTCTATGCACTTGCCTATACTCCTTTATCCATGCTCAAAAATCCCTAGCTCAGCCGCCCTAACTCAGCCAAATCTAGCTTAAAAGAAGGACCCATTGTTGAACTTAATGCCACCTTCTTTACGTAAGTTCCTTTGACACTTGCAGGCTTTGCTTGCAACACGGTTTTAAGAAATGCCGTCACATTGGCTAAAAGCGCCTTCTCATCAAAACTTACCTTGCCAAGCCCAGCATGCACAATACCCGTTTTCTCAGCGCGATATTCAATCTGACCTGCTTTGGCTGCCTCAATCGCTTTTTTTACATCAGTCGTAACTGTCCCAAGCTTGGGATTTGGCATCAACCCCTTTGGACCTAAAACTTTACCCAGCTTACCTACAACAGGCATCATGTCAGGGGTGGCAATACAACGTTCGAAATTGATCTCACCTTTTTCAACTCTGGCTGCCAAATCATCCGCGCCAACCACATCAGCACCCGCATTCTTGGCTTCATCTGCCTTGTCACCTTTAGCAAACACAGCCACACGAACACTCTTACCTGTTCCATTGGGCAATTGGATGAGGCCCCTAATATTTTGATCGGCCTTGCGCGGATCAATATTTAAATTCATAGCAATATCAACGGTTTCGTCAAACTTAGCCGTAGCCCTTGATCTAACTGCCTTGACTGCATCGGCAAGTGAAAAAACGCTACCCGAGTCAAGACCCTCATAAGCCTTACGTATCCTTTTTCCTGCTTTTGCCATCGTTTTACTCCTTCACCTCAATACCCATAGAACGTGCAGAGCCCTGGATAATACGAGCCGCCGCATCAATATCATGGGCATTCAAATCTGGCATTTTCTGCTCAGCAATAGTACGCACCTGATCCATTGTGACAGATCCCACAACATCCCGCCCTGGAACAGTGGTCCCTTTTTGCACGTTTGCTGCTTTTTTGAGCAGATAACTTGCAGGAGGTGTCTTTAAAACAAATGTATAGGAACGATCTGCATAAGCCGTAATTTCCACTGGGATGGGCATCCCCTGCTCCATCTCCTGAGTTTTTGCGTTAAAATCCTTGCAAAACCCCATAATATTCAACCCTTGCTGACCTAAAGCAGGACCAACAGGAGGCGCAGGTGTCGCTTTACCCGCAGGAATTTCGAGCTTGATATACCCTATAACCTTTTTCGCCATCTATAACCTCTATACTTTCATCTTAAAGGCTGCGGTCCGGTTACGGCAAACCTCCCGCACATTTAAAAAACCCATCACTTCAGATTTTCTCAACCTGAGTGTACTCTAATTCAACCGGCGTTGCACGCCCAAAAATTGACACAGACACCTTCAGTCGTGCCTTTTCTTCATCAACTTCTTCAACAAGGCCAGTAAACGAAGTAAATGGGCCATCACATACACGCACACTTTCCCCAATTTCAAAAGACACAGCAGGTTTGGATTGCTCCACCCCTTCCTTAACCTGCTTCATAATTCGGTCTACCTCAGTTTGGCTAACCGGAATAGGTCCCCCTTTACCTCCAAGGAAGCTGGAAACTTTCGGTGTATCACGAATCAGGTGCCACGCCTCGTTAGTCATTTCCATCTTAACTAACACATAGCCAGGAAAGAAACTGCGTTGTACCGCAACTTTCTCGCCTTTCTTAACCTCGACGACTTCCTCGACAGGCACAAGCACTTCTTCAATTTTATCCGATAACCTTTTCTTTTCGGCTTGCTCTTTAATAGTCTCGGCAACTTTGTTTTCAAATCCCGAGTACACATGCACAACATACCAACGCATAGAAGATGACATCTACTTAAACCCCAAGCCGCAAAATCCAATCCACAACCCGTGACATCCCGGCATCCGCTAAAAGGAAGAATATAGCAGCAATCACCGTCATAATCAAGACCATAATCGTTGTCAGCACCGTCTCTTTGCGGGTCGGCCAGGTTACTTTGGCCACTTCTTGACGCACTTCACGTACAAACTGGGCCGGGGTTGTTTTTGCCATTTGTTCTCTCAAAAGATATTGTTACCAAAATTCCTGGCAGGAGTGGAGGGGATCGAACCCCCAACCTCCGGTTTTGGAGACCGGCGCTCTACCAGTTGAGCTACACTCCTACTCTATTTTGCAACAAAAAGCAAGCCTTTATTGCAATCCAGGTTCTGGGTAAATCAAATGCACCCCAGTTATTTTGATTTCTCATCAATATCTGAGGTGCCTTTGATACCTTATTCTACCACCTTCGTGACCACGCCAGCACCAACGGTGTGACCACCCTCACGAATCGCAAAGCGCAAGCCTTCATCCATCGCAATCGGCGCTATCAACTCAGCCGTGACTTTGATGTTGTCACCTGGCATCACCATTTCCGTACCACTGGGCAACTCTACA